>JAHFCD010000264.1 GCA_023249695.1 Elusimicrobiota bacterium | reverse complement strand
GGGCGACCTCGGCGAAGTAGCTCGCGGCGAGCGCGAAATAGGTGGCCGAGCCGCCGAGCGCCTCGACGCTCTTGCCGGCGGTCGTCTTGACGGAGTCGAGCGCGACGGAACCGACGACGAGAATGTCGCTCACGAGTTCGCGCCTCCCTCGACGCGCTCCATCCAGATCTGATGCTCGACCTGGGTCGAGAGCTGCTTGAGGCAGTGGTTGATCAGCTCGACGGCGCGCTGCTGCTGGAGGTTCTGGGCGACGGCCTCCTTCGTGATCTTGGCGGCGTCCTTTTTCGGCGCGGTCTTCAGGACCTGCGCATAGGCGGCGTCCACCTCGGCGGGAGGAAGCTTCGCCACGCGGTAGATCAGCTGCTTCAGGCGGCCGCTCTTGATGGACTTGCGGCGCGAGCGCTCGTACTCCTGGGGCGACTCGCGGAAGATCGCGCGGACCTGCGAGAAATACACGTCCTGGTCGAACTGGCCGTCGCGCTGGAACGCCGGCGTCGCGCGAATGTCGCGGGACAGCTCGTCGTTGGTGACCTTGAGGCCGAGCTCGTCGGCCTTGAGCGCCATCATCTCCTCGATCATCATGTCGTTGAGCATCTCGCGCTTGAGGCGGGACATCGTCGCGTCGTCGACCTCGGTGCCCTTGGCGCGGAGGGCGTCGGCGTACTGGTTGACGCGCAGCAGCAGGCGCTGCGCCGGGATCTTATTGCCGCCGATGCGGGCCACGGCGCCGTCGTTGTCGCGGCTCGTGAAATAGAACCCGCCGAGGCCGACGAAGCTGCCGGAGAGGAAGACGGAGATGGTCGCGACGAAGATGCTTTTCTGGTGGCGGCGCAGGAACGAGATCATCGGAACTCCTTGGTCTAGGCGACGGTGTCGGCCGATTGGGCCGCGTCGGGCTCGGCGCGCGAACGGCGCCGGCGGGGCTTGTCTTCGTCCGAGGACATCGAACAGGCGCCCTCGTAAAACGCTCCTTCGTCGATCTTGAGCTTCGGCGTGCGGATGTCGCCGGTCACGCGTCCGCCGGGAAGGATCTCCAGCGAGCGCGCCGCGACGATGTCGCCGGTGACTTCCCCGGCGACCACGACCGTCTCGGCCGCGAGGTTGCCGACGACGCGGCCCTTCGCGCCGACCTCCACGTCCACCGCGTCCGAGATGTCGCCCTCGAAGGCGCCTTCGATGCGCAGGGAACCCTTGACCACGAGCGCGCCGTGGAAAAAGGCGTCCTCGCTGATCAAGGTCATGCCTTCGCGCGCGTCTCCGCGGCCGCCCTTTTCGCCGAACATCAGGCCTTGGCCTTCCAGGAGCGCGGCGCGTAGCCGAGCAGGTCCGGTCCGGAGCGGACCTTCAGGTAGGACATCGGATTGACGGGGCGGCCCTGGCGCCACACCTCGTAATGCAGGTGCGCGCCGGTCGAGCGGCCGGTGGTGCCCATGTACGCGATCACCTGCCCGCGCATGACGCGGTCGCCGGCCTTCACGAGCGCCTTCGAGGTGTGGCCGTACAGGGTGCTGACGCCGTAGCCGTGATCGATGACGACCATGTTTCCGTAGCCGTGAGACCAGCCCGAGAACCGGACGGTGCCGTCGGCGGTCGAGTGGACGAGCGTGTCGGCGACGTTGGCGATGTCGAGGCCCGCGTGGAACTCGCCCGTCTCGCCGTCGGCGCGGTGCATCGGGGAAAAGCGGTAGCCGAACAGCGACGTGATCGCGCCCTCGGTGGGCCACAGGCTCGGCGTCGCGTTGCGCAGGCTCTTCTGGTTGCCCACGTACCAGCCGATTTCCTGGAAGCTGGCGAGGCGGGTTTCC
This sequence comes from Elusimicrobiota bacterium, assembly GCA_023249695.1. Lineage (GTDB taxonomy): Bacteria > Elusimicrobiota > Elusimicrobia > UBA1565 > UBA9628 > GWA2-66-18. The sequence continues at coordinate 2,733 of JAHFCD010000264.1, read as the reverse complement.
GCGTCCTGGCGCAGCCGCGCGATCTCGCGGTGCCAATCGGCCTGGCGTATGGCGGAGGCCCCGCCGTTGATCATCTTGCCCAGGCTCAGGCGGTCGGCCAAGGTCGGCCCGCCCACGCCCGTCGCGGCCTCGATCGGATCGTGGTTATTGGCCATCGTGAGCAGGCCGCGCAGCTGGCGATCCGTGCCGCGGGCCTGGTCGAGCACCGAGCGCGCGCGGTCCATCTCCTGGGCCAGGCGGGTCATCTTGCTCAGCATGACCTGGTTGTCGGCCTTGGTGATCCAATAATCGACGTGCCGGCCGGCGACGACGCCGGCCCCGACGGTCATCACCGACCAGAGGCCCAGCCAAAAGAGGAAAAACCCCGTGGAACACTGCCAACGCCAGGGCTTCATCTGGGTCTGCGGTATGATGAGGACGGTGAGGCGGCGGGCCAGGACGTCGAGGATTTTCTTGCGCATGCGTTTTTGTCCGTCGGAGATGTTATAACAGACTCCTTCAGGCCTGTCAACGAAATCTTATGGAAACGGCCCTCCGGCCCCTTGACAGGCGCAATTACCGGGTTTACACTGCAAGCATGCGGCCCTCTAAAACCCTCCCGCTGTTGCTCGCCTTTATTGCGCTGGCCCTCCCGGCCGGCGCCCAGATCAAGACCAACGCCGGGGCGGACGCGGCCACCGGCGGCGCCGGCCAGATCGGCTCCTCCTTAAGTCCCGGCGGCGTGACCCCGATCGGCCTTTCCGGCTCCGCCCAGCTCTCGCCGCTCTCGCTGACCGGGGCGCTCTCTCCGGTCCTCGCCGCCCCGGCCGTCTCCTTGAACCAGGGCCTCGCGCCGTCCGCGCTCGCGGCGACCCAACGGGCCGCTCCCGCTTCCGCGGATAAGCCGGCCTCGAAAGCGGCCGCCGCCTCGGCGACGCCCCCCTCCACGCCGCCCAACGAAGGCCCCTCCGCCGCCCCCGCCGGGCCTCCCTCCGGACCTCCGACCTTCTTTATCGGCGAGATGATCAAGCTCGGCGTCCCGGAGCCGCTCGCGATGCGGCTCTACGACTTCCTCGAAAGCCGGCATCCCGGCGACCAGAACACGATCTACCACGGCATCGCCCATACCCGCGAGGTGGCGAACCTGACCGCGCGCATCGTCGCGGCGCAGAGCCTCCCCGCCGAGAAGAAGATCCTCCTGATCCTGTCCGCCGCGCTGCACGACGTGGACCCGGACCGGGCCGCTAACACGCCCGCGCGCGTGGCCGCCACGCTCGAGCATCTGGACCGGAACGACGAGGCGCGGGCCCTGCTCCTGGACTTCGGCAGCCGCTTCGGCTTCACCGCGGCGCAGGTCAAGGCCCTGATCATGGCCACCGACTTCGCCATGGATCCGGCCCAGATGAAGGAGAAGCAGGACGCCTTCGCCAAGGCCGCCGTCGAGGCCTTCCCCTCCGAGCCCGACTGGGCCCTGAACTGGGGCAAGCGCCTGGCCTTCGCCGACCAGTCCTCCACCTACGTCGGCACGCTGGCCGACGCCCGCAAGCGCGTCGAGGGCCTCGCGGTCGAGATCCGGGCCCAGCTCACGGCGATCGGCAAAGGCCCCGGGCCGAGCGAGGAGGTCATGCTCGCCGGCAGCTTCAAGTTCCTGACCGTCCTCAAGCAGAACCCCCTCTTCGCCGTCCTGCCCGCCGAGCAGCGCAAGAACTTCGACGCGGTGCTGAGCTACTTCGAGCAGCGCCAGACGCCCGAGGCCTGGGCCGCCGAGTCCGCTCCCATGCCGGCGCGCGCTCCTCCCGTCAGCCCCGACCTCGCGTCCGCGCGGCGCTACATCAAGGACGTCATGGGCGGCGTCCGCGCCCCCACCGAACGCGAAGCCGACTCCCTGCTAGGCGATTGGCTCGCGGAGAACGCGATCGCGCCGGGCTCGCCCCGCGCCGCCGCCGTGCGCCAGGCTCTGATCCCCGGACGGGCCCAGAACGACGCGGCCGTCACCGCCAAGCTCCAGCCCGCGCTTCGCCCCCACGCCGCTCTGCTCATCCGCGTCGCCGCGCAGAACAAGGTCACGGTCGCATACGTCGAAGCGGTGATGGTCCAGCGCGGCCTCGTCAAATACCTCGACCAAATCCCCGAATCGAGCCTCGAGAATCAGATCGAGATGGCGCTGACCGTCGCCGAGCTGGATCAAGCCGTCTCCAAGTACCCCGACAACGCGCAGGGCGAGCTCATGCGCGCCATCGCGGGCACGATGGGCGTGAGGGGCGGAAAATCGGTCGAGGAGGTCGCCCGCGACGGCGTTTTCCTTTACGCCGACTTCAACGGCGCCACGTTCATGCGCGGTTACGCCAGCCGCGACCCCGACATCCAGCGCCACACCATCGCTTTCTACGTCACGCGCAAGGACGGGAAGTGGCGCGTGGACGGCTACCGCCAGAAAGCTCAGACCAAGACCTCCGACTCGATCTATATCGACGGCCTCAAGGCCTGGCTGCGCTCGGGCGGCGTCCCCTCCTCCGACTTCGAGTGAGCCGGATGGTCATGGGACCGCGGGGATGTGTTAAAATCCCCGCATGACCGCGACCACCGACTGCCCCTGCCAAAGCAAGAAACCCTTTTCGGCCTGCTGTGAGCCGTACATCACGGGCAAGGCCTCGGCCCCGACCGCCGAAGCGCTCATGCGCGCGCGCGACACGAGCTACGCGACCGGCAAGATCGACTTCATCGAGAAGACCCACGCGCCCGAGAGCCGCGCCG
>JAHFCD010000263.1 GCA_023249695.1 Elusimicrobiota bacterium | reverse complement strand
GCGCGCGCCGTCCGAGTCGAGGATCACCGCGTGGTCCGGGCCGATGCGCGCGGCCGCGTCCGGGCGCGTCTCCGGATCGGCGAGCACCGCCACGAAGCGGCTCGCGATCTCGCCTTCGACCGCTTTGAGATGCTCGGGCGGCAGCGGGCCGACCGCGGCCAGGATCGGCTTGCCCGAGGACTTGGCCCGAGCGAAAGCTTCCGCCGTCCAGGCGACCCAGGGGCTCATGAAGGAGAATTGTCCTCGGACAATTCGAACATGCGCGCGATCGGGCGCAGCGCGCGGGCGGCGACGGCCTCGGGCACCTCGATGCGCTGCGACGCGGTCGGGCGCTCGAGGGCGGACAACACGCGCTCGAGGGTCACGGCCTTCATGTGCGGGCACAGGCGGCACATCGGCACGAACACCTTGTCCGGGAACTCGGTGCGGGCGAGGTCGCCGAGGCCGCACTCGGTGATCAGCATGTAGGAGGACGCCTTGTGGTCGTCCACCCACTTCATCATGTCGCCCGTGCCGCCGATGTAATCGACGACCGACGTCAGCGCCGGCGTGCACTCGAAGTGCGCCAGGATCTTAACGCCCGGATACATCTTGCGGTAGAACTCGACCGACGCCGCGTCGAAATTGTCGTGCACGATGCACGTGCCTTCCCAGATGATCAGGTCCTTGCCGATGGTCTTGCCGAGCTCCTTGGCGAGGTTGCGGCCCATCATCGCATCGGGCGCGAAGATGACCTTCTCGTGCTCCGCGTAGAGCTTGCGCATGATCTTCGGGGCGTTGGCGCTCGTCACGACGACGTCGCACTCGGCCTTCACCGCGACGGTCGTGTTGATGTACACCGCGACGGGCGCGCCCGGGTGCTTCTTTTTGAGCGCCCGCACGTCGGCCGCCGTGATGGACTCCGACAGCGAGCAGCCGGCCTCGGGGGCGGGCAGCAGGACTTCCTTGTCCGGGCTCAGAATTTTTGCGGTTTCCGCCATAAAGCGGACACCGCAAAAAATTATCCTCTCAGCGTCGGACGCGGCGCCGAGCTTGGCGAGCTTATACGAGTCCCCGATGAAGTCGGCGACCCCGAGCAGGATTTCAGGCCTCTGATAGACATGGGCCGGGATGACCGCGCGCTGGGCCTTCTTGAGGCGATTGATCTTCCAGGTCAGGCGCGCGGCGCGCTCGAGTTCCTCGTCGCGGTAGCCGAGGCCGGACAGGCCCTTGTCGGCGAGGCGGGCCGCCTCGGTCTCGAGCTCGGCGGGGGTCGGTTCGCCGACGGAGGTTTTCAGCGCCATAGATTGAGCTCGGGGTAGTTGGAGAAGATGCCGTCGACGCCGAGCTTGTGGAAGCGGTCGCGCTCGACGGGCGTGTTCACCGTGTACACGAGGATCTTGCGGCCGCGGTCGTGCGCCGCCTTGACCGTGCGCGCGAGCGTCTGGCGAACGCTGAGGTTCAGGCTCTCGGCGTCGATGTCCTTCATCTCGCGAAAGGCGGTCTGCAAGGTCGTGAGGCCCAGAAGATACCCGAGGCGAATCTTCTCGTCGAGCGAGCGCACCGAGTACAGGGCCGAGTGATCGAAGCTCGAGACGACGGTGCGGGCCGCGGCGCCGCGCTTGTGGATCATGTCCACGACGCGCTCCTCGATGCCGGGGTAGATCGAGGAGCCGCGCTTGATCTCGACGTGGAGCTCGACCGAGGGCGGGAGGATGTCGAAGACGTCGTCGAGCCGGGGAAGCCTTTCGCCGGTGAAGCTCTTGTCGAACCAGGAGCCGACGTCGAGGCCGGAGATGTCGTCCCAGTGCAGATTCTTGAGGCGGCGCCGGTCGCGGCCGCAGCGCTTGAGGTCGTCGTCGTGCGCGACGACGAGCTCGTGGTCGAGCGTCTGGTGGACGTCGAGCTCGATGGCGGGCGCGCCCATCGCGATCGCGCGCAGGAAGGCCGCCATCGTGTTCTCGGGCGCGTGGCCGCTGGCTCCGCGGTGGGCGATGACGAGCATATTAATCGCCGAAGGCGAGGGTCTCCAGGACGGGGCCCGCGGCCTCGTCCGAGTAGTCGATGCCGAGCTTTTCCTCGCGTCCGGTGCCCGGACCGTGGAAATCGGAGCCGCCGACGGCCAGCAGCCCCTTGGCCCGCGCCCAGTCGCCGTACACGCGCACCTGCGACGGCGTGTGGCCCGAGTAGAGCACCTCGATGCCCTGAAGCCCGGCGCGATGGAGCTCGTCGAGCTCGATTTCCTTGCCCGCGGTCTGCGGATGGGCGAGGCAGGCGGTGCCGCCCGCGTCGCGGATCAGCGCGATCGCCTCGCGGGGGCTCGGGCCCATGGACTCGACGTAGCCGGGCTTGCCCTTGATGAGGAAGCGGTCGAACGCCTCCTTGCGGCTTTTCACGACGCCGAGACGGCGCAGCGCGTCGGCAACGTGCGGCCGCCCCAGCGTCTCGTGCGCGCCGGACTGGACGTGCGCGAATTCGATCGCGATGCCGAGCGCGCGCAGATTCTCGACGATGAGCTTGGAGCGCACGGCGCGGCGTTCGCGGAACTCGGCGAGGCGCTCGGCGAAGCCGGGCGAAGCCGGGTTGAAGCCGTAGCCCAGGATGTGGACGCGGTCGGCGGCGCCCTCGCCCGCGCAGTTGATCTCGATGCCGAGGCGGACGGCGAGGCCGTGGGCCTTCGCGGCGGCGAACAGCTCGGGCCCGCCGGAGATGCTGTCGTGATCGGTCAGCGTGAGAAGCTCGACGCCGTTCTTGACGGCGCGCGCGACGAGCTCCGCGGGCGTCAAAGTCCCGTCGGAGAAGATCGTATGGCAGTGAAGCTCGACGCGTTTTCCCAACTTAAACCGCGACGACTTCCTTGATTTCGGGGATCTCCGCCTTGACCATGCGCTCGACGCCGCCCTTGAGGGTGGCCGTCGAGCTCGGGCAGGTGCCGCAGGCGCCGGACAACGTCACCTTGACGATGCCCGAGGCCTCGTCGACCGAGACCAAGGCGATGTCGCCGCCGTCGGATTGGATGTAGGGGCGGACCTTCTCGAGAACCTTCTCGACGCGTTCGTAAATGGTCATAGGATTCATCCTCCCTTATTTATTTCCCGGATGCGAGCTTCTCGAGCCAGGCGGGGGACGTTCCGCACGCGCCCGCCTTCTGCTCGAGGATGCCGGCGAGGGTCACGCTCTCGAAGTACCCCGTCACCAGCTCGCCGAGCTTCGCCCACACGGGAGAGATCGCGCACTGCCCCTGGTGGCGGCAGTCCTTCGTGCCGGTCTCGTAGCGCCCGCACACTTCCTCGAAGACGGCGCCGTCCACGGCGCGCACCACCTGCGCCAAGGTGATCTCGGCGGGCGGGCGCGACAGCGCGTAGCCGCCGGAGCTGCCGCGGTGGCTCGTCACGAGCCCGGCGCGGCGCAGCTTCACGAGAATCTGGCTGACGTAGTCGCCGGGGACGTTGTCCGCCTCGGCCAGGCGCTCGGCCGCCACCGGGGCGCCGCCGTGCGCGGCGGCCAAGGCCACCATCAGGCGCGTCGCGTATTCGATCGAGCTCGTGATTCTCATATTGGTCTGGCGCCCTTCTTAGTATAGCCCCAGCTGTTCCTTCGCTTCCTCGGTGGCCATCGTGCGCGGGTCCCAGCCCGGCACGAAGGTGAGGTCCACGTCGACGTCCTTGATCCCCGGGAGCTTGGTCAGCGCGGTGTGCACCGAGGCGAGCAGCATCGGCCCGTACGGGCACGCGGGCGAGGTCAGGCTCATGCGCACCTTGACCGAGCGACCCTTGGGCGTCTCGCCGAACTCGGCGCCGTACACGAGGCCGAGGTCCACGATGCTGATGTGGATCTCCGGGTCCTGGACGGGCTGCAGCGCCTCGCCGACCTGCTTGAAAGTGGCCGTTTGCGGCTCCGTCGCGGCTTTCGGCGTCATAAGCTCACCTCGAATCCCTGCATGACGGTGTTCCAGCCCAAGGTCGCGCACTTCACGCGCAGCGGGAACTTGCGCACGCCCTCCAGGCTCGCGAGCTGCTCGAGCTCTGGCGGCAGGGCCTTCACGTCCCCGTTCTCGAGCATCAGCTTCTTGAACGCGGCCACGAGCGCCTTGGCCTTCGGAATGTCCGCGCCCTCGAGGGCCTCGGCCATCATCGCCGCGGACGCCTGGCTGATCACGCAGCCGTGGCCCGCGTAGCGCAGCTTGGCGACCTTGCCGTCCTTCAGCTCCGCCGTGATCTCGAGCTCGTCGCCGCACACGGGGTTGATGCCGTGCGCGCGGAGGTTCGCCGGGTCGCACTTGCCCTTGCGGGTGGAGGACCGGAAATAATCGAGGAGCACCTCGCGATAGAGGTCCTGCAGTTCCGCGTCGCCTTCCATCAGAGCACCCCCGCCTTCGGCTTGACCTTGAAGAACTCCAGCGTGCGCCTGAGCGCGCGCGCAAAGGCTTCGAGGTCGGACTCGTCGTTGTACAGATAAAAGCTGGCCCTGGCCGTGCCGCCGCACTGGAGCTGATGCATCAGGGGCTGGGCGCAGTGGTGGCCGACGCGCACCGCGACGCCTTCCAGGTCGAAGGCCGTCCCGTCGTCGTGCGGGTGAAGGCCCGGGACGTTGAACGACA
>JAHFCD010000262.1 GCA_023249695.1 Elusimicrobiota bacterium | reverse complement strand
TCCGCGGCGCCCCCCCTCGTCCACCTCGATGAGGCCCATACGGTTCGCTACTCGCCGAAGGCGAAGTAGCGCGCGCTCCTCGATCTGGCGGATGCGCTCGCGCGAAAGCTTGAGGCGCTTGCCCACTTCCTCGAGCGTCATCGGCGTCTGGCCGGTGAGCCCGTGGCGGAACTCAAGAATCATGCGCTCACGGTCGCCGATCTCGCGCAGGGCCTGGTGCAGCTCGTCGTGCAGCTTGAGCACGCCGATCAGGTTCTCGGGGGACTGCGCCGTGGTCTCGGCGATCATGTCCTCGACCGTGATGTTGTCGTCGCCCGAGTCGATCGGGGCGTCGAAGGAGCCCATGCCCTTGGCGGCCTCGGCGGCGTCGAGCACGCCGCGCACCTGACGCGCCGTCCAATGCATCGCGCGCGCCATCTCGGCGAGCGACGGATCGCGGCCGAGCTTGACGTGCATCTTCTCCCACATCTTGAGCCACTTCCGGAGAGCTTCCCAGGCGTGCGGCGGGATGCGGATGGTCTTGCTGGTCTCTTCAACGGCGCGACGGATCGACTGCTCGATCCAGTAGGAGGAATAGGTCGAGAAGCGGTAGCCCTTGGAGGGCTCGAACTTGTCGATCGAGTGCATGAGGCCTAAGTTGCCCTCTTCCACGAGGTCCATGAAATCGATGCCCTGGCGGTGGTACTTCTTCGCGATCGGAACCACGAGGCGCAGGTTCGCCTCCATGATGCGCTGCTTGGAGACGCGGTCGCCCTTCTTGGCCTTCTTCCAAAGCTCGTGCATCTCTTCGCGCGTGACGAGCGCCAGCTTTTGAATGCCCTTGAAGTACTGACTCGTCGTGTCTGTCGAAGGTTCCATGTTTCCCCTTAAATGATCCGGAAGACTATTTCTTTGCGCACGGGCACCGGCACCGCCACGATGTCGTCCACGACCGCCGCCGGGTTTCCGACGCGCAGGCGCCGCTCGAATTCGTCGAGCGCGTCCGCCGTCCCTTCCGCCTCGGCCTCGACCGTCCCGTCCTCCCGGTTGCGCACCCAGCCGGCGAGCCCGAGCGAGCGGGCCGTCTCCCGGGCGAACCACCGAAAACCGACCCCTTGCACCCGTCCTTTCACCGCGAGGTGTCGACGCGTCAAGGGGTTGATGATTGACATTCTAAATGTTTGTCAAGAGCGCGCGCAAGGGGCAAAAATAAAAAGAACACATCGGGCCTGCCGGCCCCGATGCGTTCTTTCCATTGCGATCAAAGTGGTCGGGGTACTCAGGCTTGAACTGAGAACCTCTTGGTCCCGAACCAAGCGCTCTGCCAATTGAGCTATACCCCGATGTCCTGCGACGAGTGCGTCGTGCCCGCGGTCGGGGACACAGGAATCGAACCTGTAGCCTCTCCCACCCCAAGGGAGCGCTCTACCATTGAGCCAGTCCCCGACCGCGGGCGCGACATGCGGTCGGCAACGGCCGAACCACTCGCCGGGAACATTTTAGTTTCTTTGCCCCCCCCGGCGCAACTACTTCATTTCTTCGAGGATGGCCTTGAGCTCCTTGCGCACCTCGCGCAGGAGCTTGCCCTGGGCGGTGCCGCCGGGAGCGGCGCCGGTCAGGGGCGAGTCGAGGGCGGTCTTGCCGCGCCGGCGATCGATCAGGGCGCGCCGCGCGCCGGCGACGGTCATCTTCTTGCGCTGCAGCAGCTCCTTGATCTCGAGGATGAGCTCGAGGTCGGTGCGCGAATAACGCCGATGCCCGCCGTCCCGCCGGGACGGCTTCAGCTCTCCGAAGCGGTTTTCCCAGTAGCGCAGGGTGTGCGGCGGCACCTGCGCGAGGCGCGAGGCCTCGCGCATCGTGAAGTAGTCGCGGTCCGGCAGGAACGGCAATTCCACGGCTTACTCCAGCAGGTTCTTCGAGGCCTTGAAGCGCACGCCGCGGCGCGAGGGGACGCTGACCTGCTCGCCGGTCTTCGGGTTGCGGCCGTTTCTCGGCTGGCGGGCCTTCACGCGAAAGGTCCCGAAGTTCGAGATCACGACCTCATCGCCCTGGTTCAACGACGCGCGGATCGTCTCGAAGGTCGTCTCGACCGCGAGGGCGGCCTCGCCCTTCGTGGTCAGGACTTTCGCGACGGCCTTGATGATGTCGAGGCGGTTCATTTGGCGTCTCCCCCTTCCTTGCCTTTGGGCGGCGGCTCGCCGCCCTCCGGCTTCTTCTTGAGATCCTTGAAGATGTCCTCGGGCTTGAGGCTCTTGAGGTCCTCCTTGAACTTCGAGACCTCGTCCTCGGAGATGGGCTTGTGCAAAGTCTGGCATCTTTCAAAGACGCTCTCGTGCACCATGATCGGGCAGCCGGCGCGCACCGCGATCGCGATCGCGTCGGACGGCCGGCTGTCGAGCTGGACCGTCTTCTTGCCGTCGGAGGCGTAGACCTTCGCGTAGAAGGTGTTCTCCTTGATGTCGCTGACCACGATCTTCTTCACCTCGAAGCCGAGCTCTTGGATCGCGGCGAGCAGCAGGTCGTGCGTGAGCGGCCGCGGCAGGACGATGCCGGAGAAGCGGATCGCGATCGCCTGGCCTTCGGTGATGCCGATCCAAATGGGCAGCAGCCGGCTGCCCGACAGCTCCTCGAGGAAGATGATGCACTCGTTGACCGTGGTCGCGAGCGAGTAGATGCGGACCTCCTTCTCCCCGGTGCCGCTCTTGGAGGGCTCGGGCGTCTTGTCCTTGTCCTTATCCTTGTCGCCGCCCTCTTTCCCTTTGGCCATATCGTTCTCCGTTAGAATCCGAGCGCCGTCAGCACCCGTTTCGCGGGCGCGCCGCGCGTCGCGCGCCAGATCGCGTCGAGCAGCGGCGCCTTGACCTTCAGGCGCGCGCACAACTCGCGCGCGCTGGCCGCGGCCTCGATGCCTTCCACCACGGTGTGAATCTGCGCGAGCGCCGCCTTCGGCGACAGCCCGCGTCCGAGCCGCTCGCCGAAGCCCCGGTTGCGGGACTCCGTCGAGGTGCCGGTGGCGATCAGGTCGCCCAGGCCGGCGAGGCCGTAGATCGTGTCGGCGCGGCCGCCCCGCGCGCGGATGAGCGAAGACATCTCGGATAAGCCCTGAACCAGGAGCGCCGCCTTCGTGTTCGCGCCGGTGCCCAGGCCGTCCAAAATGCCGGCGCCGATCGCGATGGCGTTTTTTAATGACCCGCCGAGCTCGACGCCCAGGCGATCGGGCCAATGCGACACGTTCAGGGCTCCGCCGTGGAACAATGCGACGAGGGTCTTCGTAATGGGTTTTGTTGGACCGCCCAGCAGCAGTTTTGTCGGTACGCCGCGCGCCACTTCCCGAGCGAAGCTCGGGCCGGTGAGGGTCCAGACGCGGCCCTTGAGAGACGGCAGCTCGCGAGAAACGATATCGCCCATGGTCGCCAAGGTGTTGGGTTCGACGCCCTTGGACGCGTTGACGGCAACCGCGGCTTTTTTCAAACCAATTCGCCGAATGTTTTTCGCGGTTGCCGCCAACGCTCGGGACGGCAGCACGAAAAGGAGGACATCGGCATCTTTAACGGCGACGGCAACGTCGTTGGTAACCTTGATGGCTCCATCCAAACGAAAGCCCGGGATCTGCGCGTGACGACGAGTTTTGCTTAACGACAACGCGATCTCAGGAATAAATTCCCAGATCGTGACCTTGGCCTTTTTGTTCGACAGATGCTGGGCCAAGACGCAGCCCCACATTCCGCCGCCCAACACGGTAATCTTAAGCTGACGGGCCATGGATGCCGAGCTCCTTGTTTTCAATGAGACGCTTTAAATTGGGGATGTGCTTATAAATGATCAAGCCTCCCGACACCGCCGCGGCGATGCAGTAGGCCTGCTTCGAGCCGCACGCGACGGCGGCGACGGGAAGCGCGACGGCCGCGGTCATGGAGCCGACCGAGATGTGCCCGGAGATCTTGACGGCGAGCGCGAACGCCGCGATCGTGATCGTCATCGGCAGCGGAATCAAGGCGGCGAAGACGCCCGCGGAGGTGGCGACGCCCTTGCCGCCCTTGAAGCCGAGAAGGGGCGTCCAATTGTGGCCGATGATCGCGGCGGCGCCCGCGGCGATGGCCAATTCGGGGCGGCGCGGGTGAAGGATCAGGCAGAGATGGACCGGCGCGTAGCCCTTCAGCGCGTCGACGGCGAGGGTGATGGCGCCGGCGAGGGCGCCCGCGTTTCGATACACGTTCGCGGTGCCGGGATTGCCCGAGCCCTTCGTGCGGATGTCGTAGCCCTTGAGGCGCTTGACGACGAGGTAGCCCGTGGGAATCCCACCGGCGAAGTAGCCGAATATAATGAGGGCGGCGTCGCGGAAATCCATCATTATTTTCAGCGTTATCCTACCATGTCTGGCTAGGATACTCCAGAGGTTAGCTCGTCATTGAGCCGGCGTCAAGAGGGACTGAAGCCGGCTCCAGTTCTCCGCCGTGACGCGCAGGCGGAAGCGGATCTTATCCCCCCGGACCTCGCGGTCGAGGATCTGCGCGGACTCGTACAAGCGCGCCGTCCAGGCTCCGGCCGAGGCCGCGGGCGCGTCGATCTCGCGCAGCAGCCATTTCTTGGAGAGCGCTTCCTCG
>JAHFCD010000261.1 GCA_023249695.1 Elusimicrobiota bacterium | reverse complement strand
GAGCGCGCCGGCTCCGCGTCCACCGACCTCGTGACCGCCAAGCAGTCCCTGCGCGAGGCGCGCGAGGCGCACGACCTGGGCGCGTCCACCTGGTCCGCCCAGCTCCAGTCCGCGAAGTCCGCGCTCGCCAACGCCGAGCACACGATCACCGACGCCGACGCCGCCGCGAGCCGCAACGCGATGATGGCGATGATCTTCTGGATCCTGCTCGGCCTCGGCACGCTCGGCACGAGCACGTTCCTGAACTGGCGCGCCCGCAAGGCCCGCGGCAAGGCGGAGGCCGAGCTCCAGAAATGGGACGGCATCCTCGAGACGAAGCTCGACGCCGTCATCGACCAGCTCGACAGCCGCATGGACGTCTACGTCGGCCCGATTTCCGGAGAAAAATCGCGAGGTTGGGAAGAGGAGACCGCGGCCGCCGCGGCCTCGGTCCGCAAGGACGCCGGCCGCGCGAAGCTGTACCTCGCGATGGCGCGCAACATCCACGACCGCGCCACGGCGCTCGTCCGCCCGAAGACGATGACGCTCGGCTGGCTCGTCAATCAGTTCTGGCCCTCGCGCTTCGTCAAGGCCGAGAGCCTGCTCGCGACCGAGCCGCTCACGTTCAAACCCGAGGACGGCTTCGACGCGCTGTTCGACAAGAAGGGCGACTGGCGCGGCGACCTGTACGGCGAGGCGAAGGACTACGCGCCCGTCTCGGAGAACTTCGAGTCGGTGATGGCCAAGTTCAACGCGACGTCGAAATCCGCCGTCGCCGCCCTCGATGAGATCGAGAAGGCGTCCACCGGCTACGGCGCGGCGTTCGACGCGACCGACGCCTCGATCGCCGCCGCCGAGAAGAAGGCGGCCGAGGCCGCGTCCGGCGCCTTCCTGAAGCTCGAGGCGCTCGGGGCCAAGATTCTCCCCCAGGCCCGCGAGACCTTGGCCGCCGCGCGCGGCAAAGCCTCGAAGAACCCGGTCGGCGCGATGAAGGGCCAGGGCGCCCTCGCCGAGCGCATGGCCGCCGATTCCAAATCCTTGGCCGACCTGGCGCTCGAGATGCGCAAGGCCGAGCTCGGCACGACGGACCCCATCGTCGCGGCGATGGCGGCCGCGAAGGTCGCGACCGGCTGGATCGCCGACTCGCGCTCCGCGCTCGATGAGCAGGCGTCGGGACTCGCCGCTTCGCTGTATAAGAACGACGGCTCCAAGGGCCTCGAAACGCTGAAGGCCGCGTACGCGGCGCACGCGTCGAACCTCGCCAAGGCCAAGAACGGCCTCGCGGCGATCGCCGCGTCGCGCGCCGACGCCGTCAAGTCCGCCGCGGCCGTCGACGCGGCGCGGGCTCAAACCGCCTCCGTCCTCCACCTCGAGGCATCTAAAGTTCTGCGCGAAGCGCAGAACGACCCGACCCAGCGCCTGACCGCCGCCGCCGTCGCGCTCGACGAGGCGTCCGCCAAGCTCGGAGCCGGCGCGCTCGCCGAAGCCGAGGTCTCGCAGAAGCTGGGCGCGGATCTCGTCGCCCAGGCGAACGCGATCGTCGCGGCCTCGCTCCAGTCGCTCAAGGAGCAGGACGGCGACGTCGCCGGCCGCATCGCCGAGGCGGACCGCCTCGACGCCCTCCTCCCGGCGCGCGCCGAAATTCTCAAGACGATCGTGCGCGACTTCGCCGCCTCCACCCTCGGCCTCGCCGCGGGCGACATCTCCCACCCCAGCTCCAACGGCACCGTCGCGGACAACGTCGACGAGGCGCAGGTCGCCATCGACGCCGCGAAAGCCAAGCGCGAGAAGGCCGTGCGCTCGTTCCGCGAAGCCAAGGTGCTGGAGGCCGCGAACCTGCTCGACCAGGCCAAGGCCCACGAGGAGATCGCCCAGGGCCGCCTCGACGAGATCTCCGAGAAGCGGACGCGCCTGGACAAGGCCGTCGTCGACAACAACGCCGCCCTCGAGAAGCTCGAGGCCAAGGCCCGCGCCTGGAAGACCGAGATCCCCGACGACAAGCGCACGATGCGCCCGACGATGAAGGCCTATGAAAGCGCGGCGAGCGAGCTCGCCGCGGCTCGCGCCGCCGCCGACATGAAGAAGGGCGACCCGTTCAAGGCCGCCGCCGCGATCGCCGCGGTCTCCGCCGGCCTCGATCAGCTCTGGGTCAAGCTCAACAACGACCGCGACGCCTACGCCGAAGTCGTGCGCAGCCTCAACGCGGCCGACACCCAGCTCGGCTCCGCCGAGCGCCTCGCGCGCGAAGCGCAGGGCGACGGCATCACGGACAGCCCCGCGATCACGAGCGCGCTTCGCGAGCTCGCGAACCTGAAGTCCGCCTACACCTCGGCCCTGTCCTCGTCCCAGGCCGAGCACGGCGAATGGCCGACGATCGACCGCGAGGCCGACCGCATCACGAGCGAGGCGGCGCACGTCGCCGCGTCCCTGAAGGGCGAGATCGCCGCCGCCGCGCGCGCGACGGAAGTGATCTCGAACTCCGCGTCGAAGGTCCGCGAAGCGACCAACTGGACCGGTTCTTATGGAGTGTCGGTCCCCGGCTCCCCCGGGTCCGGCCAGCTGAGCTCCGCGAAGTCGGCCCTGAACAACGGCGACTACGACGGCGCCATCCGCTACGCGGAATCCGCGCGCAGCGCCGCCATCTCCGCCATCCAAACCGCGGAAGCGGAAGTGTCGCGCCGCCGTCGCGAGGAAGAAGAAGAGCGCCGCCGCCAGGAAGAAGCGCGCCGCCGCCGCCAGCAAGAAGAAGACGACCGCCGCCGCCGCTCCGAAGAGGATTCCCGTCGCTCGTCCAGCGGCGGCTCGAGCAGCGGCGGAGGCTCCAGCTGGGGCGGCTCCAGCTCCGGCGGCGGATCCTCGAGTTGGTAGGAAAGGTTTTCGCCGTAAAGAGATCCCCAACACCTCCCGCATTGGCGGTATTGGGGATCTCTTTCTGTCTCTGGTCGTCCGCCGCGGCGCCAGCCGCGGCGCAGCTCCGGGTCGGCATCGCCGTTGAGTCCCCCTCCATCCGCACGCTCCCGGCCGTCGGAATGGACCGTAGCGACCTCACCCAACCGTCGTTGCCGTTCCTGTCGCTCTCCCTGTCGCCGTCGCTCTCTCCGTCTCTCTCCCCGACCCTTTCCCTCACGGCGAATCCCGTCGGCTTGCCTGTCCTGACTTACCCCGCCGCCGCCGTTCAAAATCCGTTGCCGTTGCCGCTGCCGTCCGCTTTGTCCAAATCCGTCTCGCCGTCCGCCTCCAAAGCCGACGACGTCCGCCGCGACGTCGCCCAGGCCGTTTCCGACTGGAAGGCCGCCCGCTCCGCCGCGCCCTCCGCGAAATCCCCCGCCGCCGCATCCCCATCCGCCGAGCACCCCTCGGCCGACCTCGACGCCCTCTTCGACGGCTCCTTGCCGGCCTCGCGCGAAGTGCTCGCGCGAGCGCAATCGCTGGGCCTGCATGACGCCGCCGTCGCCCTCGCTATTTCCGAGGCGGCGTCCACGCCCGACGCCGCCGCGCGCTTGGCGGCGCTGGGCGTCCTCGGCTCCAAGGAAGCCGCCCACTCCGCGACGGCCGACGACGAGTTCCGCTTCCTCCTGACCCGCCTCTGGCGCAAGACCGCGCCGTCGATCCCCTCCGCGCACGCGGTCGACGACAGCTTCGGCGTTCCCGCGCTGAAGGTGGAGAAAGACGGCGTGACCTACTTCGTGCACGGCGTCGCCCACGGCCAGTACGGCCCGCCGCGTCGCGGCGCCGTTTTGTCGCTGGCTCGCCGCGTCGCCGCCGCCGGCCACGCGCTGTATTCCGAACAAAATCTCCCCGCCTACTACGGCTACAGGACGGGCTTCGAAACGCTCGACCACGAGGCGTCCGTTCCGGCCGTGGTGCCCGCCGCTCCCGGCTTCACCCGCGCGACTTTGCTCCTCAAGCGCGCGATCGACTGGGCGATCTCCCCGGGCAGCGCGCTCGGCGCGCTCGCCTGGGTCATCGCCGTTCCCGCGTCGCCGTGGGCCTGGATCCTGCTTCCTCTCCTCGTCGCCTACGCGGCGCTGACCTTGACCGGCGGCCTGCCGCTGATGGCGTGGAAGCGCCGCCGCCTCGCCGCCGGAGCCCGGGCCGAAGGCCTCGAGGACATCGCCGAGCAGTACGCCGATGAGGCCGAGAATTTCTTCGTCGCCAAGCCCGACCTCGAGACCCTCCGCGGCCTGGAGCTTCCCCAGCCTCTGGGCGCGACGGCCGATCCCCTGTCCGTCCGCTCGCGCGGCATCGCCGACGCGGTCGCCGCCGACGCCGCCGCGGCGGGCGTCAAAACCGCTCACCTCGTCGTCGGCCACCTGCACGCCCACGAAGTCGCCTCCCGCCTGGCCGCCGGATCCGGAACGGCCGAGCCAAAGTCCCAAATCTCCTAGGCCCATTAGATTCCCGAAATGACACCGAAGGTCTCATGTCATTTTCCCGGGTTCTCGATAGAATAGCCCTCTTATCCGCGCCAATAATCGGAGGAACACCCTGATGTTCAAGAAGTCCCTCGCCTCGGTCGTGTCGGCCGCCATCCTCGTGGCCGGACCCGGAAACCTGACTTTGACCGCCGCGGCTCAGACTATAAGCCGCGGACCCGTCACCGGA
>JAHFCD010000260.1 GCA_023249695.1 Elusimicrobiota bacterium | reverse complement strand
CTTCGCCCACTACAAGCCCCACCTCACGATCTTCCTGCGCTCCTACATCAAGGAGTTCCGCTTCCCGGAGCTCGGCCTCGCGCGCTTGCGCTTCACGCCGTCGGTCGCGGGCGCGGCGCCAGCGACCCGGGGCGCGCGCGACGTCGCGCGGTCCGCGGTCGCGGCCGTCCGCGCCCGATCCGGACGAGCCTGGGACCTGGTCAAGGCCGAGGTCGGCGGCTGGCTGAGCGCCTACCGGGAGCGCCCGCTGCAGTTCCTGATCGACGCGCTGTCCTGGCTCTCGATGATGGCGGTCATGTCGATGATCTCGTACTATCTCAACGACGTGATCGCCTCGAACGTACTCAAGACCTTGGTCTGCTTCGCGCTGATGTTCACCTGGAGCCGCGTCTGCCAGTTCATCGGCACGGGCTGGGCCCTCGGCACGGTTTTCTGCGTTTGCGGCGTTCTCCTGTGGCGGCATCCGAACGTCAACCTCCCCGCCCTCGCCGTGATCTTCGGCCACATCACGGTCTTCAGCCTGTGCATCCTCCTGGGCGTGCAGCTCGCGTTCAAGATCATCGCCGGGAAAACCGGCTATGTGTTCCTGCCCTTCCTGATGATGCTGCCGGGCCTGGTGCCGTGGCGCTACCTGTTCGGCTTGGCCGCCTCGGGCCTCGCCGCGCTTCATCCGCCGGCCCTGCCCGCCGTGCCCTCGCTGCCGGCTTTCCCCGCCGCGACGATGCCGTCTTGGGGTGGCTTCGCCGCGCCGTCCTGGGCGTCCTCGACCGCCTTTTCGGGCCTGTCGGTGTGGGCCGTCATGGGGCTGTTCTTCGGGCTCGCGCTGGTGTTCGTGAAGATCTGGGACGCCGAGTCCTTCCAGACCGTGCCGATCGCGCACATCGACCGCTTCATGACGCTCGGGCCGTCGCTCGTCGCGCGCCTCGAGGAGGATCCGGACTTCCGCGACGAGCACTTCTCCACTTTGTACGCCGACGGCCTCACGGCCGAGCAGGCCGAGGTGTTGCGTGAGTGGTGCCGCGAGGAGGGCATCGAGACCGTGCCGCTCGCCCCGACGATCTCCTTCGCGAACTGGATTTTTCTGGGCTATTTCCTGACCCGTCTGCTCGAGGGCCACGTGCTGAGGTTCCTGTATTGAACACCCTTGACGAACGGCGTTGGATCTTCGGCGGCGGCCTGACCACGGAATGGTCCTGGGTGGTCCGGCGGCGCCGCGAGCTCGCGCTCGCGGAGCTCGCCCGGATCGAGAAGGACTACCTGAAGCGCGCCCCGGCCGATGTGCGCCGGCGCCGGTACGCGGCGGGCCTGCGTTATTTCCTGAAGACCAAGACGCCGGAGCGCGACCGCCTCGCGGTGCACCCCTGCTTCGACTATTGGCTCGACCTTCACGCGCGCCACTTCTCCGCCCCCGTGCAAGACAGCGACTGGCATCTTCAGTTCGGCCTGTTTCAGAGCTTCCCGGCGGCGCTGGCGCTCGCGCGCGGCGACCGCCTCGAGGTCGACGCGACGGCCGATCCCGACGGGCGCTTTTACCTGTACGGCACTCCCGATTTCCACCAGTCCGAGCCCACCGCCCCGCTGAGCGTGCGCGTCGCGGGCGGCCGGCTCGAGCTGAACGGCGGAAAGACGCGGGCCTCCAAGCTCGTCGAAACGGTCCCCGGCATCGTCGCCGACGACCGCGGCTGGCTGATGGTGCACGGCGTCACGATGCACGGCCTGGCGAAGCTCGAGCCGAAGGAGCGGGAGCGGTTCGCCTCGGTCCTGGCGCGGGCCTTCGGCGACCTGCGCGAGCGCGACCCGGGCCTCCACGCGGAAATGCGGGACCTGCTCTTCGCGCTCGTGCCCCTCAAGAATCCGATCGAGCACGGCAGCGTCAGCTCCTCGTACGTCAATTTGCGCGGCGCGATCGCGCTCTCGCACGCCGAGGATCCGATCCTTCAGGCGGAAACCTTGATCCACGAGTTCTGCCACCAGAAGATGAACCAGCTCCTCGTCGTCGACGCCGTCCTCCTCCCCGGCCAGAACGGCCAGGTCTTCTATTCGCCTTGGCGCGCCGACGCGCGCCGCCTGCGCGGCCTCATGCTCGGCGCGCACGCGTTCCTCAACGTCGCGCGC
The DNA here is from genome assembly GCA_023249695.1 of Elusimicrobiota bacterium. GTDB lineage: Bacteria > Elusimicrobiota > Elusimicrobia > UBA1565 > UBA9628 > GWA2-66-18. Next base: position 2,495 of record JAHFCD010000260.1, on the reverse strand, counting down.
TACGTGGCCACTTCGCTGGCCCGCGAGCAGTTCCCGGTCACGCAGAAGATCGAGCTGATGGTCAACGTGGCGCTGCGTCTTAATCAAGTCGAGGCGGCGCTCAAGGCCCTGACCGGCTACGGCGCCTTCAGCGAGTTCGGCCGCCGCTTCGTGATGGGCATGTGGAGCGAGTTGGAGATACTGCGCCACGCCGTGCTCTGGTTCCCGCCCGCGCTGCTCAAGGAGCAGGCGGCGGCCGCGGCCGCGCACCGCAAGAAGCACGCGCTCGGCGACACCGGCTTTCACAAGAGCGCGGCCCACGTGGACAAGGTCCGTCGCGCGGCCTTTCTCACCCCCGAGGACGAGGCATGAACGTCAAGGAACGAAGCGAGTGGGTGAAGGCCGTGGGCGCGTGCGTCGCGGACGCCGAGGTCGGGGCGCTGTCCTCCGCGGCCGAAGCGCTCGACGCCGCGGGCCCGGGGCGCTGGGAGGCCTCGGTGTGCGGCGACGGGCTCCAGCGCGCCGGGCTCCGTTTTTTCGGCTCGGGAGATTACGGCGCCTGGAAAAAAGCCTGCCTGAAAACGTTCGCCCTCGAGGGCCCCGGCCCGGAGTCCCCGCGCGCAGGCTTCCCCTGGCTGACGGCGGCGTGGGACCTGAAGACCGGAAGCTGGACCGCCGCGCGCCTGTGCGGCGCGGCCGCGGGCGCCAAGCTCAAGGCGGGCCAGGCCCTGGCCTGGGATTTCACGGCGGGGGGGAAGGCGCCGCTGCGCCGGCTGCTCGCGCCGTCGACTTTCGCGGCGGGCGCCTTCAAGGAGCCCGTGCTGGACCGCGCGCTCGAGGATTTCTCCCTCCTCGCCCCGCTCGCCTCCCTGTCGGTCGAGGAGCCGGGCTGGTCGCTGCGCCTGGAGCGTCCCTTGCGCTGGCCGCTGTTCGCGCGCTGCGACGTGTCGGCCTCGTTCACCCCGCACTCGTCCCAGCTCGCGCTGTTCCTGCTCGACCGCCGCGTGACCGAGCTCTCGTTCGACGGGGAGGCCTTATGGGCTCATTGCGCCGGGTGACGAAGCGGGTCTGCGTGCTCGCGAGCGGCGGCTTCGACAGCTGCGTGCTGCTGGCCGATCTGCTCGAGCGGGGCTATGAGGTCCATCCGTTCTACGTGAGCTCCGGCTTCTACTGGGAAAAGGCCGAGTTGCATTGGCTCAAGAAATTCTTGAACGCCATGAAGGGCCCCCGGCTGAAGCCCCTGACGATCGCCGAAACCCCGATGCGCTGGATCCTGGGCGGGCACTGGAGCTTGACGGGCCGGGGCGTGCCGTCGTCGCGCGCGGCGTGGGACTCGGTCTATCTTCCGGGCCGCAATCTTCTTCTGCTCAGCCAGGCCGGGGTCTACGCGGCCACCCACGGGATTCCGCTCGTCGTCCTCGGCGTCCTGCGCGGAAATCCGTTCGCCGATTCGAAGCCGCGCTTCCTGAAGGACATGGAGTCGGCGATCAACGACGCCCTGCGCTCCCGCCTCAAGGTCGAGGCGCCCTACACGAAGCTGAGCAAGGCCGGCGTGGCGCGCGTGGCCGAGCGCCTCGGGCGGCGCTTCCCGTTCGAGCTGACCTTCTCGTGCCTCCATCCGCGCGGCGTGAAGATCTGCGGGCGCTGCAGCAAGTGCGCCGAGCGCCAAAACGGCCTGCGCTAGCCTACGCGGCGATGTCGGTGGTGGGGACGGCGCGAGCCGTGTAGGAGCCGGGCTCGAGCTGGTCGTTCAGCCAGGTCACGGGCTGGGGCTTGAAGGAGACCTCGATGAAGGTCCGGCAGCCGGACGCGTGCGCCGCGCGCACCGCGTCGAGATGGCGCTCGCAGGCGACGGTCTGCTCGGCGAGCAATTCCTTGATGCGCGCCGGATCGGTCTCGGCCTGGCCGGACGTCCCCATGAACACGGGGACCTTGGGGGCCTTGAGGTCGAGGACGGCCAAGGTCGCGGCGAGGGCGGCCTTGGCGGGAGCGAAGGCGGCGGTGTGGTACGGCCCCTCGACCTTGAGCACCTTGACCTTGACCGGCCAATCCTCGGCGCGCGCCTTCTCGGCATAGGCCTCGAGCGCCGCGGTGGTGCCGCCCAAGGTGCCCTTCGTCCTCGTGTTCCAGAGAGCGACCGAGACGCCGGGGACTTCGGAGACCGAGTCGGCGACGTCCTGGAAGTCGTCGGCGGACGCCGCCGCCAGCCCCATCGGCTCGGTGAAAGCCTGGCAGCAGTCGGAGAACGCCTTCGCGCGGGCCGCGATGAAGCGCCCGGAGTCCTCGACGCTCAGCGCGCCGGCGGCGACGAGGGCGGCGACGACGCCCATCGAGTGGCCGACGGCGCCGTCGAGCGCGAGGCCCGGATGCGCGGCCTCGTAGGCGAGCCAGTGCGCGACGTGCGAGGCGTGGATCGCCCGCTGGGCGTTGAAGGTGAGGGCCAAGGGCTCCTCGGCCGTCGTCGTCAGCAGCGCCTCGAGGTCGGCGCCGAGGAAGGGCTTGAGCCTTTCGATGAC
>JAHFCD010000259.1 GCA_023249695.1 Elusimicrobiota bacterium | reverse complement strand
GACCGCCTGCGGCCGATCCTGATGACCTCGTTCGCGCTCGTCGCGGTGCTGCTCGCGGTCGCCGTCGGCCTCAACGAGGCGTCGGCGCAGCGCACGAGCATGGGCGTGACCGCGATCGGCGGGATCGTCAGCTCGACCTTGCTGACCCTGTTCGTCGTGCCCGCGGCGTACGCCCTGTTCGAGCGGTTCCGGCTCTGGTCGCTCGGACGCGCGCGCCGCATCGGCGGTCTCGATCCGGCGCCCGCGGCGCCGATAAGCCGTGAGACGGAAAAAATGCGTCCCGCGCCTCTCATGGCGGGCGCGGAGGGATGAAATCATGAAACTCAACGGACGGACCATACTCGTCACCGGCGGCTCCGCCGGCATCGGCCTCGCCTTCGCCCTCAAGTTCGTCGAGCTCGACAACGAGGTCATCGTGACCGGTCGGCGCCGGGCGGTGCTCGACGAGTTGAAAGCGAAGCACCCGAAGCTCCATGTGATCCAGAGCGACGTCGCCGATCCCGCTCAGATCGCCGCGCTCGCGGCGCGGGTCAAATCGGAATTCCCCAAGCTCGACGTGCTGATGAACAACGCGGGCATCCTGCTGTATAAGAATCTCAAGACGCCGGCGCCGGACCTCGCCGGACTGATGGACGAGATGAACGTCAACGTCGGCGGCGTCATCCGGACGACCTCCGCGTTCATCGATATCCTCACGGCCAACCAAGGAACGGTGATCAACGTTTCATCGGGTCTCGCCTTCGTGCCGCTGCCCGCCGCGCCGATCTACAGCGCGACCAAGGCCGCGGTCCACTCCTACACCCAGTCGCTCCGTTTTCAATTGGAGGAGGCCGGCGTGGAAGTCGTCGAGATCATGCCTCCCGCCGTGAAGACGAATATGACCGCGGAGTTCTCCGAGGGCGACGGAGTCCCCCTGATGACCACGGATGATCTGGTGAAGCGCTCCTTCACTTCTCTCGCGGCGGGCGATGTCGAGATCCGCCCCGGGCAGTCCAACCAGCTCGCACTCATGCGCCGGCTGGCCCCCGGCTTCATCAACCGGCAGCTGTGGAAGGCCTCCAGAAAATTAGTGCCGAGCGGCGCCGAATAGGCGGTCCGGGCCGACGGAGAGACCGAGGGAGAAGAGACGATGAACGACGCGATCCTCTGGCTTTTTTCGGATTATCACGCCTCCGCGCTCGCCGGCTCGCTGTCGCTGGGCTGTTTTCTCATGGCGTGGCGTCTGGTGAGTCGCGGCGGCGCCGTCTCGAATCGAATATGAGAAACCGTTTCGCCGTCTTTCTCGGCGTCCTCGGTTTGCTCGGCCTGTACACGGGCGTGCGGACGGCGGAGCTGTTTCCGGAGCAACGGCTGGCGGCGACGGCGGTGCCGGTGCTGCTGGTGGGCTTCTTCGTCGCCTGGCAGATCGCGTACCGCAACGGGTCGCTCCCGGAGGAGGGGGGCGGGGCGCGCGCGCTCGCGTGGACCGCGAGCGTCGGCATGGGCGTCTGGGCGACCTACCTGCTGCTGACGGTCCTGGCGCATCCGTTCCCGGCGGCCGCGGCCGCCTCGTCCCTGCTCATCGCGGGCCTCGGCTTCGGCCAGGCGGTGTCGGGCCCGCGCGTCAAAAAAATCGACGTCGGCGTCCGCGACTTGGCTGCGGACCTGCGCGGCCTGCGCATCGCGCAGATCAGCGACCTGCACGTCGGGCCCACGATCCGCCGCGGCCACGTCGAGAGGGTCGTCGAGCGGGTGATGGCGCTCGAGCCCGATCTGATCGCGATCACGGGCGACGTGGCGGACGGCACCGTAGCGGCCTTGGCGCGCCACATCGAGCCGCTTTCGCGCCTGCGCGCCCCGCTCGGGACGTACTACGTGCCCGGCAACCACGAATACTACTGGAACGCGGAGGAGTGGCTGGCCAAGGCGGTCGAGCTGGGCTTCGTCCCCCTGATCAACGAGAACCGCGTGGTCGCGCGCGGCCGCGCCAAGCTGCTCGTCGGCGGCGTTCCCGACGAGTCGGGCGGCCATTTCCTGCCCGGCCACGATCCGGATCAGCGCCGGGCCGCGGCGAGCGAGGAGTTCGTCGACTTCCGCCTGCTCCTGGCCCACCGCCCGGACGGCGTGCCCGCGGCGGCGCGGGCCGGCTTCGACCTCCAGCTCTCCGGCCACACGCACGGAGGACAGTTCTTCCCGGCCAGCCTGTTCATCGGCCTCTTCCACCGGTTCACCCGCGGCCTCTACCGTCATGACGACATGCGGGTGTACGTGAATCCGGGGACGGGCTATTGGGGACCGGCGCACCGCTTCGCGGTGCCGGCGGAGATCACCTTGCTCACGCTGACGGACGAGAAGCTCGCTTAGGTCAGTCTTCGGCGCTGAACGGCTTCTTGACGAGCTTGCCGCCTTCCTTGGAGAGCGCCTCGACCTTCGTCTTCGCGTCCTCGAGTCGCTTGGACAGCTCCTTCGAGAGGGTCACGCCCTTCTCGAACAGCGCGAGGGACTCGTCGAGCCCCTTGTCGCCGGACTCGAGCTCGCGCACGAGCTCCTCGAGCGACTCCAACGACTTCTCGAACGTCTCGGCCTTCGGTTCTTTCGCCACTAGGACACCTCGCACTGGAGCTCGCCTTCGGACAGGCGCACGGTCACCGGATCGCCCTTCTTCACCTGGCGGGCGCTCGTTAAAACTTTTCCCTTGCTCGTCGCGATCGCATAGCCGCGCGCGAGGACGTTGAGGGGGGAGATCGCGTCGAGCCTTCCGGCGGCCGCGCCGAGGCGCAGGCCCAGGGTCTCGAGGCGGCGGCGCAGCGCTTCGGGAAGGCGCGCGGCGAGCTCGTCCACGCGCTGGACCCGCTGCTCCCAAAGCCGGCGGGGATCGGACAGCAAGGGATGCGCCGCGGCGTAGGCGAGGCGGCGGCCGAGACTATTAAGGTTGTCGCGGAGAATCTGCTCCACCGCGCGGAGCTGCTCCGCGACGCGGTCGAGGACGGCGGCCTTCTCGGGCACCGCCATCTCGGCCGCGGCGGACGGGGTCGGCGCGCGCAGGTCGGCGACGAAGTCGGCGATCGTCGTGTCGGTCTCGTGGCCGACGCAGGAGATCACCGGAATCTCCGAGCCGGCGATCGCGCGCGCGACGATCTCCTCGTTGAACGCCCAGAGGTCCTCGATCGAGCCGCCGCCGCGCCCGACGAGGAGGACGTCGGTGTCGGGCGCGAGCTCGTTGAAGCCGCGGATCGCGTCCGCGATCTCGGCGGCCGCGCCCGGGCCCTGCACCTTCACGGGCCAGACGCGGATCTCGATGCCGGGCCAGCGCCGGGAAAGAACATGGATCACGTCGCGCACGGCCGCGCCCTGACCCGAGGTCACGACGCCGACCGCCTTCGGGAACGGAGGGAGGGGCTTCTTGCGGTCCGGGTCGAAGAGCCCCTCGGCCTGCAGCTTGGCCTTGAGCTGCTCGAGCGCCAGCTGGAGCGCGCCCTTTTCGCGCGGCTCGGCGGCGGAGATGATGAACTGCAGCTCGCCGCGGCTCTCGTAGGAGGTGACGCGGCCGCGGGCCAGGATCTTGAGGCCGTCCGTGAACTTGAACTTCACGCCGAACGACGAGCCCTTGAACAGCACGGCCTTGATCTGCGCCTTGTCGTCCTTGAGGCTGAGATAGGTGTGCCCCGACGGATACGCCTTGCAGTTGGAGATCTCGCCCTCGATCCACAGCTCCGGGAAGGAGGTTTCAAGAAGCTCATGAATCCGGGCGTTCAGTTCGGAGATCGTGAGGACGCTGCGGGTCGTCTCCACCGGCTACTCGGCGCGCGGGTGGAGGTAGACGGCGAGCGCCGTCCCGGCGATCGTCCAGCCGGCGAAATACCCGATCAGGCTTTGGCTCGGCAGCGCGGCGCGGGGGCCCGCGAGCCAGCCGATCGCGGCGGCCGTGAGCACGGCGCCGACCTTCTCGACGATCGAGCGCGAGCCGAGCTGCAGAAGGAGGAAGGTCGCGAAGGCGCCCGCGAGCAGGCACGCCGGCGTGCTGCGGTCGGAGAACACGGCGAGGCTCAGCCCGACGATCAAGGTCCCGACGAACACGCGCTTCATGACGCGATTATAACACTTAGATTTCACCCGCCGATCTGCTCCATCGCTTCCAACGTTGGAAGCGCCCCTTGCGTAATTCCGCGCGCAAGCTACACTAAGGACGCAATGGGCGATTCAGGAGAGCTGGACTGGACCGGCATCAAGCAGAAGGCCGTCATCGGCGCCTGCTTCGCCGTCGCCGTCGTCGCCTGGATGATCTACGCCCGCCCCGACGCGGAAGCGCCCTCCGCCCGCGGCTTCAATATGGGTTCTTCCTCCGAGATCCCGAGCGGCGCTCCCGGCCGTCCTTTCGCCGCTCGCCCCCAAACCGGCCTCGACATGGTCAGCGCCCAGATCGGCGCCGGCCCCCCCGGCGTCACCTCCGGCATCTACAGGGACGCCGGCGCCAGCCAACCCGCCTCTATTAACCCCGCAGCGGCGGCGAGTCAGGCCGCGGCCGACGCGCCGACGCCGCCGGCGGGACCTGCGCCGACACGAGATGCTCCCGCCATGCCGCCGCCCTCATCAGGCGCAGATGAAGCCAAAGACCTGGCGAGCGCCGGCATCCCCACCGACCCCAAAGGCCTTTC
>JAHFCD010000258.1 GCA_023249695.1 Elusimicrobiota bacterium | reverse complement strand
TGGGGCGTGGTCCGGATTTACGCGGACCGCAGCCGCCACGGCACCTACTCGACCCAGGAGCAGGCGGGAGAGCTGCTCGAGCGCCTCCTGCTGCTCGGCCTCGAGCGCGAGGGCTTCGCGTCCTCGACCTACGCCGCCCGGGCCTGGGCCCGCGCGGCGCGCCTGCTGTTCTCGGCGCGCGTCGCCGACGATTACGGCAACGACTCGTTCCTCGATCCCGACCGCAAGCTGGAGCTCCGGGACTGGATCGAGCGCGGCGACGAGTCCGACGACCTGCTCGTGGCGTCCTGGTCCTCTTCGCGCGGCAATGTCCTCGATCCGCGGCGCGGCGGCCCCGAGGCCCAGGCCCGTTACGAGCGACAGGCGCAGGAGTCGTGCACCCGGTCCCTGCTCGCCGACCACCTGGCCGAGGCCGCCCGCAACCTCGCCGCGCGCGCGCGCACGATCGAGGCCCTCGCGGACAGCGGCCTGATTTCCGACGACGCCGCGAAGGCCTCGGCGGGGAAGGCCGCCAACGACGAGATGTCGGCCCGGGCGGCGCTGCTCTCCTCGCCGCCCGCCTGCGACGGCCGCTTCGGCGCCGACGAGCTCGGGCTGCGCCGCTCCTCGGCCCTGCTCGCCGAGGTTTCCCGCGCCGAGCGCGCGTTCCGCGAGCGCAAAGTCCGAGGTTCGAGCCATGAATAGCCCCCTCCTCGCGGCTTGTCTGCTGCTCGCCTCGCCCGCGCTCGCGGGAGACTGGCTCGTCGACGCGGACAAGGCCGCGCGCGAAGCGGTCATTCCCGGCGCGGCCCAGCCCGAGGCGCCGAAGAAAGCCTGGATCCCCTTCGTCCCCGCCTCGCGCCTGTTCTCCGGCGAGATTCCCGTCCAAGGCTGGTGGCCGATGGAGGAGGAGACCGCGACCGGCTCGGTGTTCCGCCTGCTCGGGGGCGACTCCCAGTCCGGCGCGGTGCGCACCGTCCTCTCCGTTCGTTTTTATGACAAGGACACGCCCGGCTTCATGCCGATCAAGCAGGCCGTGGACCTGATGCGCCGGGAAAACAAGGAGATCAGCCGCTCGATCTCCCCCGTCCGGCCCGTGCGCGTGGGCCTGGGCCTGGCGCGCACCTTCGAAATCACGGAGACGCGGCGCATGCCGTCCGACGACGGCCCGTCCTTCGAAGAGGAGCTGCATCACTACGTCGCGGTGATCCCCGTCGGAGAGGCCTACTACCTCGTGCGGCTGGTCTCATCCCGGGCGACCTACCTCGAGTATCGCGACGACTTCGTCCGCTTCATGAAGTCCCTGCGCACGCTCTCGCGCTAAGGAAGCGCCTTCAGCTCGGCGCGCAGCTCGAGGACGACGCGGACGTAGTTCTCGGAGTGATTATACGCGTACACCGCGCGGCCGATCGCGGACCCCGGCGTGAACGGCTCTCCCGCGCGATAGCCGTTGCGGGCGAGGTAGTTGGCGGCGCTGCCGAGCGCGTCGGGCCAGGCGAAGAGGTTCCGCCGGCCGTCGCCGTCGGCGTCGACCGCGAAGGAGTTCGCGCTCGAGGGCATGAACTGCACGAGGCCGAAGGCCCCCGCGTAGGAACCGAGCCAGGCGTGGGCATCGTCGCCGCCTTCCGCGGCGAAGATCAGAAGCTCGGCGAGCTCGCGCACGGCCCAGTCGGAGCGCTTGGGGACCTTCAACGCGATCGTCCACAGGGCCGCGCCGATGGGCATCTTGCCCGTGTAGGAGCCGAAGCGCGTCTCGACGCCGGCGTGGGCGGCCAGCAGATACGCGTCGACGCCGAAGCGCCCCTCCGTCGCGGTCAAAGCCCCTTTTTGGTCCGCGAGAAAGCGCGCCCCCGCGGCGAGGCTCGCGGGATTGATGAAGAGCGCGCGGTATTGGTCGTACGGAAGGCTTTCGCCGGGCTTGCCGAACCGCTCGGCGATGCCGTCGATCACCCTCAGGCGCGGGTCGGCGAAGAACGCGTTCACGGCCGCCGCCGGCACGCGTCCGTTCAGGCGCGCGTCGACGCCGCGGCGGACCTCATCGGGCGTCTTCGCGTCAGGCTCCACGGCCGGGCGCTGGGAACGAGCCAGGCGGCCGGCCTCGGCGAGCCCCGCCTGCAGCGTCGCGGCGAAGCCGGCCTCGGCGAACGCCTGCGCGCGCGCCGGGCGAGGACACGCGCTCGCGGCGACGAGGACGCCCGCCAGCAGGCTGCGGCGCAGGAAGCCCGCGCACAGGCGCGTCAGGCGCTCGCGCCGGTCCAGGAAGTCGTGGGAGGCGCCGCGCTCGATGACGAGCCGCGCCTTGCCGCCCGCGCACTTGGCGATGCGCCGTGAGACGAGCGCGGGGATCGTCTGGTCCGCGTCCCCGTGCACGAGCAGCAGCGGCGCCTTGATGCGGCTCGCGGCGCGGCCCGGGTCGAACGCGGTGACCGCTTTCCTGAAATCGGCGGCGAGCGCCTTCGGCGCCAAGGTGCGCAGCGGGCGGGACAGGCGCGTGATGAACTGGAGCGTGCCCGGGCCGATCATCTCGGCGCCGCCGACGGGCGCGACCGCCACGACGGCGCGCAGCCGAGGGTCTCGGGCGGCGGCGTTCAGCGCCGCCCAGCCTCCCATGCTGAAGCCGAACAGCGCGACGCGGCGCGGATCCACGAACGGGAGCTTGCGCGCGGCGGCCAGCGCCGCGCCCGCCTGCGCCGGCAAGGTGGTGAAACGGTACGTGCCCTCCGAGCCCCACGCGCCGAGGAAGGAAGGCGCCACCGACGCGATCCCCCGGGCCATCAGCGCGCGCTGAATATCGACGCTCTTCTCCGAGCCGGGAAAGCCGTGCAGGAACACGACGGCCGGAAAGCGCTTGCCCTCGGCCCCGGCGGGCCGATGATAATGAACGAGCATCTTCCGTCCCTTCACGCGGAATATCTCGGTGCCGCCGTGGGCGTTCATACGACGATTCTAGCGCAAAATCCGGCGCGCAAGATCGCTATAATCTCCGCGTGGCGCGAAACACCTCGGATCAGCCCCCCATCGTTCTCGGCGTCGCCGGCGGCAGCGGCTCCGGCAAGTCCTGGCTCGCGAACGCGGTCGTCGCCGCGTTTCCGGATCAGACCACCGTCGTCTGCCACGACTGGTACTACCGCCACAACGGCGACCTCGACGAAGCCCAGGCGCTGAAGCTCAACTTCGACCACCCGCGCTCGCTCGAGACGGCGATGATGTGCCGCCAGCTCGACCAGCTCAACGCGGGCCATTCGATCGACGCGCCGATCTACGACTACGCGACGCATTCGCGCCTGAAGGAGACCCGCCGCGTCGAGCCCCGGCCGCTGATCCTCCTCGACGGCATCCTGGTGCTGACCGAGAAATCCCTGCGCGACCGGATGACCGTCTCCGTGTACATCGAGACGCCCGACGACATCCGCCTGATGCGCCGCGTACGCCGCGACTGCACCGAACGGCGCGTCGACCTCAACGAGACCTTGAGGCTGTACGAGGATTTCGTGCGGCCGATGCACAAGCGCTTCGTCGAGCCGTCCTCGCACCACGCGACCTGGATCTGGTCCCAGCTCGACGACCGCACTTTCCCCAACCTGCTGATCACGGACCTCAAGCGCCGCCTCGCCGCGAAAGTCCCGGCGTGAGTCCCCGGCGCTACCGGCCGAACTTCGAAGCGCGTCCGATCCTCGAAGGCCTGCCGCGCACGAACATCAATACCCCGGGCTTTCTCAGCAGCGCGGGTGCCGTCCTCGGCGGCATGGGCCTGTTCATGCTGTCGGGCCGGCCTCCGTCCGGCGAGTGGTCGCCGTCCATGGAAACCGCGTTCCGCGCAGCAGGCTGGACCAGCCTCGGGCTCGGCGCGGCGCTGCTGCTCGGGGCGGCGGCGTCCCTGAGGCGCGACCGGCGGCGCGCCCTGGCCGCGGCATCCGGCGCCCCCGACGCCTGGACGCTCGACCACTCCTGGACTCCGGGGACGGCCCGGGATCACGCCGTCGCCGCCGCCTGCGAGGCCTTCTTCTGGATCGTCATGTCGTTCGGGGTCGGCGCGGGCGGCCTGATCGTCGCGCGCTTGGGCGGCCCGAACGCCGGGGCCCTGATGCGGATCTCGGCGCTGTTCCTCGCGGCCGTCGCCTCGGCCGGCGTGTACCTGTCCTTCGGGCCGCTGCGCCGCGGCCTTTTATTCGGCGAGTCGCGCCTGCGCTGGGACGGCGGCGGCCCCCTGCGCGCCGGGAGCGAGTGGACCGGCTCGATCGAGGTCGTCGACGGGGTGGCCGCGCCCTACGCCCACCTGCAGTTCATCAAGGAGCAGCGGATCGCGCATTCCGAGAACGTCGAGTACCGGCGCCACAAGCACGAGCGCCTGGCCGTCGCGTGCCGCCTCGAGCGCGGGGCCGACGGCCGGAAGATCCTGCGCCTGACCGCGAACGTTCCCGCCGGCGCGCCGTCCACCGAGCTGTCCCGCGATCCCGCCCGCTACTGGGAGCTGTTCGTCGCCGACGACGCGTCGGGCTGGGCGACGGCTTTCCTGGTCCCCGTCTACCGCTAGGCCCGCGGCGCCTACTTCTTGCCGGCGACCTCGTCGGCGAGCTTGCCCATCCCGTAGACGGTGCGCATCGCCTCGAGGATGCCCGAGGAGTACACCGCGACCGTGCGGTTGCGCGCGTCGTCGTAGGCGTAG
>JAHFCD010000257.1 GCA_023249695.1 Elusimicrobiota bacterium | reverse complement strand
GCCCAGGGCCGCCCCGGTGCCCAAGGCCAGGCCCACCTGCACCCCGCCCAGTCGGCGCGCCAAGCGCCCGAGCACCTTCGCGGCCTTGGGCTCGGCGGCGAAGGCGGCGTCGGCCTTGCCGTCGCGCTCGTAGGCCTCGGTCGCGGCCTCGCTCCACGGCACGAGGACGCGCTCGGCGCCGATGAGGAGCGGCGCGTCCTCGGGCTCGAGGTCCCCGATCCACAGGCGGAGCAGGTGGTGCGCTTCCTCGGCCAGCGGCGGCACCTCGGCTTCCATGTGGCGGTACTGCGGGCGCATGCCGTCGCAGCCGGCCATCAGGATCAGGTCGGCCTCGGTGAGCGTCGCGCGCTCGACGTCGCCGCGGGGCCCGCCCAGGCAGATCAACGCGAGCTCGTGGCTGTCGCGCACCGCGTTGAGGAACAGGTACAGCTGGCTGAACAGGCGTCCGCCGAGCGTCGCGGGCGACACCGACAGGATGCGCACGCCCGACGGATGCTCCTGCGCCAGCGCCGCGAGGGCGGCCGGGTCGCGCAGGTTCGCGCCGCGCAGCTCGGTCTCCGTCGCGGGCGAGGGCTTGAGGCCGGCGGCGCGGGCGATGTCGCCGGGCTCGGGCGAGAGGTCCACGACCAGGACCTTCTTGCGCGTCTGCGCGGCGAGCTCGGCGCCCAGGCGCCAGGCGATCAAGGCGCGGTCGCGGCGCGGCAGCGCGCAGTCGAGCGCGACGAGGCGGGGCTGCTCCGACGACGGGCGCGGCGTGACTTGGCCGCCCTCGATGAGGCGGTTGGCGAGCGTGCGCGACAGGTGCAGCAGGATGGTCGGATGCTCGCGGAGGATTTCCTCGAAGTCCTTGCGCGGCAGCTTCAGCAGCTCGCTCGTGGCATCGACCCGGACGGTCGAGGAGCGCAGCGCGCCGGTGAGCAGCCCGGTCTCGCCGACGACGTCGCCGCGGCCGAGGTAGGCGACGAGGGTCTCCAGGCCGTCCACGCCGCGGTAGCGGCGCGCGTGACCGGACACGATCAGGTAGAGCGCGTCGCTCTCATCGCCCTGGCGGAAAAGCGTCGCGCCCTTGGGCAGCGACAGCAGCTGGAGGCGCGCGGCGAGCTTGCTCAGGTCCTCGACGGACAGCCCCGAGAACAGCGGCGTGCGCTTGAGGAAGGACTCCCACGTCTGGATTTCCTCAGGCTTCAAATGACGACCTCAAGGCGGAAAGCTTCCTTCCATAGGACGCGCAAGCTAAAAGGCCGACGACGGTTTTGGAATCCCGTATTTTTCCATCGCGCACCATCTCGAGGGCCTTCTTGAACGGCACGATTTTCGTCTCGATGAACTCGTCGTCGTCGGCGTTCACCTTGCCGGCCTTGAGGCCCGTCGCGACGAAGAGGTGGAGGACCTCGTCGGCGAAGGCGGGGGTCGGCCAGTAGCGGATCAGGGGCGTGAACTTGGCGGCGGTGAAGCCGGTCTCCTCGGCGAGCTCGCGCTTGATGCAGGAGAGGATCGACTCGCGCGGGTCGATCTTGCCGGCGGGCAGCTCGAGCGTGACCTCGCCGACGGGGTGGCGGTACTGGCGGACCAGCACGACCGTGTCCTTGTCGAGGAAGGGCACGACGCCGACGGCGCCGGGATGCGAGATGTACTCGCGCGTCGCGAGCTTGCCGTTGGGCAGGCGCACGGTGTCCACGTCGAAATTGACCGCCCGGCCGCGCCAGACCGTTTTTTTGCTGACAAAGGTCTCGATCAGGCCGGAATCGCGCTTTTTCATCGCTCGGCATTGTAGCAAAGGGGGCCGTCGCGGACGGAGACGGCCGCGCCGCTTGAGGCGGGGTGGAATCCTTGTCGGCGCTTCCAACGATGGAAGTGCCGGAGGCCCGACGATGGGCGAGCGTGGTATAATGAGGGCCCCCCGGCAACATGTCAAAGCCCGAGTTCGTTCACCTCCACAACCACTCCGAATACTCCCTGATGGACGGGGTCATTCGTCTGTCCGACAAGGACGGCAAGCCGTCGCAGGCGCTCAAGGACCTGGCGGCCGCCGGCGCGAAGGGCTTCGCGATCACCGACCACGGGAACATGTACGGGGCGGTCGAGTTCTACTCGAACGCGAAGGCGGTCGGGCTCAAGGCGATCATCGGCTGCGAGATGTATATTTCAAAGGGCACGCGCTTCGATCGCGGGCACTCGCAGAAGGAAAACTGCCACCTGACGGTGCTGGCCAAGAACTTCGAGGGCTACCAGAACCTGATGGAGCTGTGCTCGATCGCGTTTCTCGAGGGCTATTACTACGACCCTCGCATCGACAAGGAGCTGCTGGCCAAGCACTCCAAGGGCCTCGTGGTCCTGTCGGGATGCCTGAAGTCCGAGCTCAACCAATCCATCTTGTCCGGCGACCTGGCGCAATCCGAGAAGCTCGTCACGTGGTTCCGCGACAACCTCGAGCAGGATTCGTACTACCTCGAGATCATGGACCACGGCATCGACAAGCAGAAGCAGGTCACCGCGGCCCTGCTCGAGCTCAACAAGCGCACCGGGATTCCGCTCGTCGCGACCAACGACTGCCACTACTGGAAGCCCGACGACCACGAGGCGCACGACGCGCGCGTGTGCATCGCCACCGGCCGCAAGATGGCCGACACCGAACGGCTCAAGTTCGACAGCCACGACTTCTACATCAAGTCTCCCGAGGAGATGCACAAGCTGTTCGGAGGCTTCGCCCCCGAATCCTTGACGAACACCCTCAAGATCGCCGAGATGTGCAACCTCAAGATTCCGATGGACCAGATGCTTTTGCCCGAGTTCAAGGTCCCGCCGGGCTACGACCAGGACTCCTATCTCGAGCACCTGTGCCTCGAAGGTCTCAAGGAGCGCTTCCCCGCGGGCTTCCGCCCGGAGTATAAAGAGCGGCTGGATTACGAGCTCGGCGTCATCAAGCGCATGGGCTTCTCCGGCTACTTCCTGATCGTCTGGGACTTCATCAAGCACGCGCGCTCGATCGGCGTGCCCGTCGGCCCCGGGCGCGGCTCCGGCGCCGGCGCGATCGTCGCGTACTCGCTGCGCATCACGAACGCCGACCCCCTCGAGCACCGCCTGCTCTTCGAGCGCTTCCTCAACCCGGACCGCAAGTCGATGCCGGACTTGGACATCGACTTCGCCGACACGGGCCGCGACCGCATCATCGCGTACGTGCGCGAGAAGTACGGCAAGGAATGCGTGGCGCAGATCATCACGTTCGGCTCGCTCGGCGCGAAGCTCGTCATCCGCGACGTCGGCCGCGTGCTCGACATGCCGCTGATGCAGATCGACGAGATCGCCAAGAAGATCCCCGTCGGCCCGAACGTGCACCTGCACGAGGCGATGCAGGGCCCCGAGCTCCAGGAGCTCGCCAAGGACCCCCAGGTCAAGAAGCTGCTCGAGCTGTCGCTGAAGCTCGAGGGCCTCAAGCGCCACACGGGCGTCCACGCCGCGGGCACGCTGATCACGAAGGAGCACGTCGTCAAATACACGCCGCTCGCCAAGGGCGCGAAGTCCGACGTCGTGACGACGCAGTACGACGGCGACGTCTGCCCGAAGCTCGGCCTGCTCAAGGTCGACTTCCTCGGCCTGCGCACGCTCTCGATCATCGACGACGCGGTCAAGTTCGTCAAGGCGCGCCACGATCCGAAGTTCGACATCGACGCGATCGCGATGGACGACGCGAAGACCTATGAGATGCTGCGCACGGCCAAGTCGCTCGCCGTGTTCCAGCTGGATTCCCAGGGCATCCGCGACCTGCTGTTCCGCATCAAGCCCACCGTCTTCGACGACATCGTGTCCCTGATCGCGCTGTTCCGCCCCGGCCCGATGCAAAGCGGCATGCTCGACATGTTCGTCAACCGCAAGCACGGCAAGGAGGAGGTCGCCTACGAGACGCCGCTGCTCGAGCCGATCCTCAAGGACACTTACGGCTGCATGGTCTTCCAAGAGCAGGTCATGGAGATCAGCAAGAAGCTCGCGAACTTCACGCCCGGCGAAGCCGACGGCCTGCGCAAGGCCATGGGCAAGAAGATCCACGAGGATCTGGAAAAGATGCGCAGCAAGTTCATCTCCGGCTGCGCCGTCAACAAGATCAAGGACAAGATCGCGACCAAGATCTACGACCAGATGGTGAAGTTCGGCGGCTACGGCTTCAACAAGTCCCACTCGGTCGCCTACGGCATCGTCGCCTACCAGACCGCCTACCTCAAGGCCAACTTCCCGATCGAGTTCATGACCGCGGTGCTCACCAGCGAGATCGGGCACTCGTCGATCGGCGCCGAGGACAAGGAGAACAAGCTCGTCACGTATCTCGAAGAGGCGCGGCGGATGGGAATGAAGGTCCTCCCGCCCGACGTCAACGCGTCGGAGACCCGCTTCGACATCCAGAACAACGAGATTCGCTTCGGCCTGCTCGCGATCAAGAACGTCGGCTCGGGCGCCGCCGAGTCGATCGTGGCGGCCGCGCGGGAAAAGAAATTCACCTCGCTCGACGACTTCTGCTCGCGCGTCGATCTGCATGCGATCAACAAGAAGGCGGTCGAGTCGCTGATCAAGGCCGGCGCGCTCGACGGCCTGCGCGGGGGCGAGCCCGCTCCCGCCGCGCGCGCGCGCCTCCTGCTCGCCGTCGACGAATCCGTCGGCCGCCAGCA
>JAHFCD010000256.1 GCA_023249695.1 Elusimicrobiota bacterium | reverse complement strand
AGCGGCCGAACTGCGTGCCGATGTAGTCCTTCGTCGCCTTGAGGTCCTCGGTGCTGGCGCCCGTGGATTCCTTCGGCGAGATGATGATGCCCGGCACGCCGCCGTTGAGCAGGAGTGCGGCGACGAAGTTCGACGCCTCGTCATCGTTGAAGATCTCGCGCAGCAGGATCTTCATGTAGGACAGGCCCTTGCGCACGTTGCGCGGATCGACGCCGTTGCGGAGGTGGATGATCTCGGAGGGTTTGACCTCGAGCTCTTCCACGCCGCCGGGCGTGTAGCCGTAGAAGTCGATGAACGCCGCCTTGTTCGTCTCGTCCCACTTCGGCTCGACCATCCAGTGCGGGACGTACCACAGCTGCCGGACCGCGCCCGTTCCGTCGCGGGCCTTGAGCAGGTACACGTTGCCGTCGAAGAACCAGGAGATGAAGATCGCTAAGCGCAACGCGGCGCCGGTGAGGAACGGGTTCGGGCGCGTGAGCAGCTTGACGACGTCGTGCTGGGCGTCGAGCTCCTCCTTGTCCCCGCTCTCGGTGATGAGCGCCATGCGCGCCTCGAGGGACGTGCGCCAGATCCACAGCACCGGCGCCATGAGGACGTTCGAGCCCAAGCCGTCGCCCACGTGCTGCGCGAAGTCGATGCTCGTGTTCGGCAGCAGCCAGCGCAACCAGTTGCTCTGGCGCGGGTGCGCCACGGCGTCGATGAGCATGCGGCCGACGGCGGCCTTCGCGCGCGCGAAGAGGTTCACTGGCACCTCACGAACTGCCCGGTCTTGATGTCGCGGCACTTCTTATAGGTGCAGACCTCGATCATCGTGTAGTGGCCCTCGTCGTCGACGCCCGAGGTGTCGGCGCAGCGCATCAAGGGCGCGCAGCCGGCGGCCGCGGCGATCGCCAGCAGGGCGAGGAGCAGGGGTTTCATGAGACCGGCCTCCAGCCGCGCCGCGGGCGATCGTCCAAGCAGAGAAGCAGCCCGTCGCGCAGGTCGTCGTTCTTGGGATGGTTCGTCGTGAGCTGGTAAACGATCATGTCGCGCAGCTCCTTCGAGATCCGCTTGCTCAGGCGCACGCGGCCGTTCTCGAAGTAGTGGCTCTTGTTCTCGAGGTTGGTGATCTTGTCGGGAACCTTGCCGACCTCGCGCACGGGGAGGCCGGTGCCGCGAGCCTTCGCGACGAAGTCCTTGAAGCCCGCGATGCCCTCGATGTTCGCGAGCGTCACCGGCCGGCCGCGCGAGATCTGCTCCTCCTTGATCGAGCGCAGCAGGCTCAGGCGCGCGTCGAAGCTCAGGTGCTGGTTCCACAGCGCGTCGATGAAGTACTCGCAGCCGTCCTCGGCCGCCTCGGCCTGGCGGCCCTTGTAGACGAGCGCCGCGCCCGTGAAGTCGCTCTTCTTGTCCGCGCCGATCGACGGGTCCACGCCGAGGACCACGCCGACGAGCTTCATGTCCTCGTTGAAGCGCAGCGTGTCGGGGTCGTATTCCCACTCGTCGAGCCAGCCCGACTTGATGATCGAGGTCGCGTCGTCGCGGCGCTCGTTCTGCATCTCGCGCATGAAGATCGCCGAGCCCATGAGGATGCGATCGCGCATGAGCGAGTCGAAGGTGTTGAGCTCCTTCCACAGCACGGTCTTCTTGTCCCAGTCCGTGATCGCCTGGAAGGTCTTCAACTTGATCGACGGGTCCTTCTTCGCCGCGATCTCGAGCTCGGCCAGGAGATCTCCGCCGTTGATCGCGGTGCCCTGAACGTGCAACGAGCTGCGGCGGCCGCGCGCCATGGCCTTGTAGAGCGCGCCCCAGAACCACGCGTTCTTCTTCGCGGTCGCCTCGGGGTTGTTGATCTCGTCGTCGTCGTACAGGTCGTCGACCAGGACGTAGTCGGGGCGCACGCTCCGGTAGTTGAGGCCGCGGATCGACTGCCCCGCGCCGATCGCGGTGAAGATCACGCCGTTCCTCAAGCGGAACTGCTTGTCCGTCCAGCGCTCGGCGCTGACCTGGTCGCCGTAGATCTCGCGCAGCTCCAGGTTCTGCTCGAGCTCGAGCTTGATCGCGCGGTTGATCTCGACGGCCTTCTCCGCGGTCGCCTGGACGTTGAGGTAATGCTTGAAGGACGCCGGCTCCTCGAGCGCCTGGAAGATAGGGATCAGGAAGCACTTGCACGTCGTCTTGGAATGGCCGCGCGGCGCCTGCGTATTCGTGAAGACCTCGCCGCGGATCGCGACGAAGTAGCCGTGCAGCTCGGTGCAGAAGGGCAGCGAGAACTTATCGGGGAAGAGCGCCTTGCCCCAGCCGAGGATGTCCTTCTCCGCGGCGCACACGCGCGCCAGCTTGACGCGCGCCTGCCGGTTGATCTCGAGGCGCTGCTCGGGCGTAAGCTGCGTGGGATCGGGCTTGATGACGCCGGCGGCCGCGGGGCGCGGGGTTCGCGGGGCCGCGGCGCGCGCCGGCAGCGTGATGCCGGCCAGCGCGAGCGCGAGGAAGATCGTCCTCACTGCTTCGTGGCCTCCACGAGCGCCATCAGCTGCTCCTTGGTGAGCGGGCCCAGCGCGGCGATCGGCGCGGCGGTCTTGATCTCGCCGCCGTGCTCGTGCTTGATATAGTCGCGGTACGTCTTGGGCTTGCGCGCCTTGAGCAGGAAGATCACCATCGTGGTGTCGCCGCCCATCGCCATGGACATGGCCTTCGTCTCGAGCGTTTCGGTGATGTCGAGGTCGCAGTCCTGGAAGCGTTCCTCGAAGGCCTCATCGTTCAAGCGCCACTGGCGGACGGTCTCGCGCGAGATCCCGCAGCGCCGCGAGGCGCCGAGGATCGTGCCGGTCTTCACGAACGCGTCCAGGAACAGCCCCTGCCGCTTGCGGACCTGCGCCGCACGGGCTGGCGCAGCGGAGCGATCAGGGGAGACGGCCTTGGGCACGCTCACGCGCGCTCCGAGAATGACCCGCCGCGGAGGCTCCGGGAGCTAGGTTTAGTGTTGCGGGCCCGGGCGGGTGAAATCGGTGCCCGCGCCCCACAGGAGTAAGGCGCGGACAAAAAATTGCCCTCGGCGCCCGTAGGCGCGGAGGGTTCGCGGGTGTTGAGGCCGACGAAACGTTTATTAAAAGTCGAGGCGCAGCGCATTTTATAGCGCCGGCCTCAACACGATCAGTTTAACAGCTGCAAGCTTTCAGGTCACGGATTAAGTCGTCGCATTTTGTCGCAATCCAGACCGGGCGATTCGCTCCATCTCATCGGACGCCTTCGAGATCGAGGCGAACTCGCCAACGAGCTCCCCGTCGCAGCTGAGGCGATAGAACGCCAATCCGCACGGACGCCCATCCGTGCCATCGCTGAAGAATTTCTCGATGCGCATCTGCAGGTCGCCCTTCATCGCGTGCTCACCTTGAACCGCGCGCACCAGCGATAGATGGACGCGCGATCGCACCCGAACTCCGCCAGCGTGCGCCGCATGGCCTCCTTGCGGTGCACGCCCCGGTCCAGCAGATCCCGGAAGAACTGCGCGGCCTGGCGGCGGCGGGTTTCGGTCATCGCGTTTCCGCCTTAAGCCAGGTGGCGGGCGGCGACGCGAACACGCGCTTGTAGTCGGGCCCGAACATCATCTCCGCGGACAACTTTGGAACGGGCCCGCTCTTCGGCGGCTGCCGATCGTAGCGGTCCGCCTCCGCCACGTCCGCGATCCTCTCGAGCGCCGCAGCCTGGCGGTCGTACGCGCGCGTCATAGCGAGCTCGTTCTTAACCTTGACGATGCCGAGCGCGATCACGACCGCGGTGACCGCCAGGATCGGCAGGCCGATGTAGAAATTCACGCGCTCCCGATCATCGTCTTCGTACAGGTCCGTGATCTTCATTTCGTTATCTCCGTGATCCCGCCCGGGGTGTCCCCGCGCAGCCGGTGGATGCGGCAGTGGTCAACGGGGCCCTTCTTGTCGGCGCACTGGCCGCACAAGAGGGCGTCGCACGGCGTGACGATGATACCGGCGCCTTCCTCGATGTGCTCGGTCTTCCAATCGCACCGCGCGATCGCCGGCCGGCTGCAGTACTTGCAGCTCTGCGCGTGCCGCCGGCGGCCGCCGCACATGAAGACGACGACGCCGTTCTCGAGGCGTGCGTTGGCGCTCATTTCGCGGGGGCCTTCGCCGCCGGCACCGCGGCAGGCTTCACGGTAGGCTTCGCCTTCGGCAGCTGCTCCTGGCACAGCTTGAGGTTGTGCTCGAGGTTGCCCGCGTAGGTCATCAGCATCACCGCGACCTCCTCGGGCTTCTTGCGCCAGATGAAGCGGCCCTTCGGCGTCACCGACATCAGCGGCTGGCCGCTGAGCGCGAACTCGTTGTTGAGGGCGTCGGCCTTCGGCGAGACGGAGTACTTCGACGCGCAGGCCGAGCTGCTCACCAGGAGAGCGAGCACGAGGAAGGCTTTGACCGGCTTGAGCCAGTCCTTCTCGAGCTCGTCCAGGTTGTTCAGCACGATCTCGATCGTGCCTTTGCCGAGCTTCGAGCGATCGGCAATCAGCGCGACGATCGCCCCGCGCGTGAGGCGCGTCTCGCGGATCTTCTTCATCGCGGCGTCGATCTCCGCGATCGCGGACGCGATGACTTCTACACCGATCGGCGGCTCGGGTTGCTTCACCTTCACAGGGACGACGAGGGGTTTCTTGGACATGGGGTTCTCCTACGCGGT
>JAHFCD010000255.1 GCA_023249695.1 Elusimicrobiota bacterium | reverse complement strand
ATTATTTTTATATTTTTATTTTCGCGCGATCTCCGCGGAATCCCGCGCGGAATTTATTCCGTTTTCGCGCGCGCGTCGCTTTTCTGACGCCCAAATCGCGCGCCAATCCGCGGGATAAGCGAGATGACAAGGAGTGCCGAAAAAATCGACCGTTTTTCGCCTGTTCGACACTCAATGACACTACCTGGACTTCAACGCCGCCAGAAAACCAGTGCCCGCTACGGGACGAGCGAAATATCGGGCCGCGGCGACAATTTGAGCGTGGAGAGGTCATGGGCGGGCAAAATCACGAGCCGCGGCGCGGCCTCGGACGCCAAACGCATGGCCCGCGCGTTCCAGGCGAAGCTCGAGAGGTCCACCACGAAATTTTTGTCGGGCAGGGCGGCGTCGAAGATGTTGTCGTAGACGAAGGCCCCGGGGCCGGTGAGAAGCAGCGGCCCGGAATCGAGGTTGATCCAGGCGCCCAAACCGCCGGCCGCCCCCCCGTCCAGATCGATCAATATGACCGTTCCATCCTTAAACAGGTCGATTCCGTGGTCAAAGGTTCCATAAGGCGCGGCTTTAGATAAATCCTGCAATTTTAAACGTTCTTCTGGTATAAACGCGCGGGGATCGGGCATATCCCGCTCCAAGGAGCGCCTTTTAGGGTTGGTCCAGGCCTGAGAGGACAGTATCACCGCCGCATTGGGAAAGGCGCCGGCGCGCCCGGCCCATTCCGGGGCGAGATCGGGCAAGATGACCGCCTTCACCTCCTCGGGCTTGACCCCCTGCGCCTCGAGGCGGCTGACCAGGTCCCGTCCCGGGCCCACCTTGAACGGCGACAGCGCGGAACCCCGCAGCCGCCGTGCGCCCAAACCGCCGAGGTCCTCGGGCAGGCCCGCGCCGAACAGCACGGCGCCCTCCTTCGGGTGGCGGATCAAAACGGCGGTCAGCGGCGGCGTCAGCCGCGACTCGGGGCTCTTAAGCTCCGACAGGAGATTGCCCCGGACCTTGCCTTCGCCGACGACGAGGATCTCGACGCGCAGGCCGTCGACCTTGCGCCGCGCGATCAGCATCGCGCCGAACGTCGACGACGCCGAGCGCGCGGCGCGCAGGACCGGGCGCGGGGCGGGAGGCGGCGGCACGCCGTTGGGCTCGAGCCCGATCTCCGCGCAGCCGGAAAAAGCCAGCGCGAGAATCAGGGCGGACGACTTTCCCCTCAACGAGCTTCCTTCACCGTCACGTTCCAGAGGACTTCGCCGTCCGTCGCGCGCGCGACGGCCTCGACGTTGGCGAGATGCTCGATGAGCTCGTCGATGATCTCGGCCGCGGCCGGCGTCTGGCCGAGCGCCACGGCGCTCGCGGTCTTCTCCTTCGTCAGGCGCGCGAGCTTCTCGCGCACCTCCTCGAGGGGGATCGGCGCGCCGCTCGAGCGCACCGCCGGATCCGGAGCCTTGCCGAGCTTGCGCAGCGCCGCGAGCAGGGGCTTCGATTTTTTCTGCGGGACGATCAGCGACAACTGCTGCTCCGTCGCCGAGCCGACGAATTGCGCCAGCGGCATAGTCAGGCGGCCGCCGCCGTTCTCGACGGCGGCGACGATCTTCGGCAGCGTCGCGTCGAGCTTCTTGACCGCGAGCTCGCCGTTCCACGTCTCGCGATAGGGCGCCAGCGAGTAGGTCTTCAGCCAGTAGGGCTTGGCGTGCGGCGCGGGCGAGGCGGCCGCGGAAACGGCGAACAGCAGGAGCGCGGCGATCATTTCTCGACGGGCCCGCCGGCCTCGTTCCAGACGCGCCAGCCGCCGTCCATCGAGACGACGTTCTTGTAGCCCATCTTCTGGAGGTTGTCGGCCGACAGTGCGGAGCGGAAGCCGCCGCCGCAGTACAGGATCACCTCGGCCGTCTTGTCGGGGATCGCGGCCTCGACGTCGCGCTCGATGACGCCCTTGCCGAGGTGGATCGCGCCGGCGATCCGGCCCTTCGTCCACTCGTTGTCCTCGCGCGTGTCGACGAGCAGCAGCTTTTCGCCCTTCTTCACGCGCGCGAGCACGGTCGGCACGTCGGTCTGCTTCACGCGGGACTTCGCGTCATCGACGATCTTCAGGAACTCGGGAGAGTGGCTCATGGCCACTTTCTACTAAATCAGGGCTCGTAGCGCGAGTCGGCGCTGTCGATCTTGTTGGCGGACTGCAGGATGTGGTCGCGCGTGGGGTCGTCCCAGCCCTTGCGCTCGGATTTCCCGGCGAGCGCCTCGGACAGGCGCGTCAGGTGGGCGCGCGCGAGCGCGGAGACCTCAGGCACCTCGTCGGCGGCCGAGCGGTAGGCGAGGAGGATCAAGGTGTTGAGGTGCGCTTCCTGCAGGCGGCGACGCGCGGGCGACACGAAGAGCTTGCGCTTGCGGCCCGGCTCGAGCACGTCGCGCCAGATCATCTTCGTCAGCGTCTCGATGAGCTCGCGCGGCGTCAGCACCTCGTCGCCGGCGTCGGCCATCTTGGCGGATTCGGCGAGGAGGAGCATCAGATCGGGATCGAGCAGGCGCGACAGAGCGTCGGTGCGCAAGGTCAGCACCAGGTCGTCGTACGGCACCCACGCGAGCGAAGGCATCTGGTCGTCGACGGTGAGCTCGCGGCCCGGATCGAGCCGGCGGCGCAGGTCCGCGCTCGCGTCGAAGCCGGCGTCGCCGAACACCGCCTCGTCGAGGAACGCGAGCGCCTCGCGGCGGCGAGCGCCCGTCATCGGGGCGTACGGCGCGGGGCCGGGGCCCGCGCGTCGGCGGTAGGACAGGCCGCCGACGACGGAGGACGCGAGGCGCGCGGCGTCGAGGTAACCGCGCCAGCCCTGCACGAACGCGCGGTAGATCTCGGA
The DNA here is from genome assembly GCA_023249695.1 of Elusimicrobiota bacterium. GTDB lineage: Bacteria > Elusimicrobiota > Elusimicrobia > UBA1565 > UBA9628 > GWA2-66-18. The sequence continues at coordinate 1,832 of JAHFCD010000255.1, read as the reverse complement.
GTGATCCGCGCCGGCGGCGGGGCGGCGCTTCTCGAGCGAGGCCCAGATCTCGCGCGCCGTCGCGGCGCGTCCGCGCGCGTACGCGAGCGGGTCGCGGCCGAGGTACCAGGTCTGCGAGTCCGGATCGAGGCCGACGAGATCCTCGTCGGTCGCGTACGCGTGGCCGGGCTCGTCGGAGCGGGCCGCGATCTTCGCCAGCTCGCGCGCCTCGTCCTCGGGCGCGAGCGGCCGGTACGCGTACTCGACGGCCCAGAAATCGTACGGCCCGAGCGCGGTGTTCCAGAAGCTGCCCTGCTTCTGCCCCGGCGCGGCGACGTTCGACGGCAGATAATCCATGACCGACGCGGCCAGCGGCGCCGGCCCCGACAGCTCTGAGAGGTCTTTCCAGGTCTTCGCGAGGAAGTTGTGGCGCAGCCCGAGCGTGTGGCCGACCTCGTGAAGCGTGAGGTCGGTGATGTAGTCCTGCACGAACGTTTCTTTCTCCGCGTCGGTCATGCCGCCGCGCGACTCGACGACGGCCATGATCATCTGCGCCTGCTTGGCGAGGTGCCCCGCGTGGCCGCACTTGCGGTCGTGCTTGTGCGGGGCCGGCTTGCGGCCGCGCGCCGGGCGGTCCTGCGCCTCGAAGCCCTCGCCGAGGTCGCGAAAGTCCGCGCCGAGCGCGGAGCGGGGATGCACCGCGGAGATGCCGAGCGACGCCTGATAGATCTCGCCGGTCAGCGGATCGGTGCGGGTCTGGCCGATCGCGTAGCCCGCGTCCTTGTCCATGAACCAGCGGATGACGGTGCGCCTCGCGTCGGACGAATCGAAGCCGGTCTCGGGCGCCTCGCGGACCTCGATCGCCTCGAGCAGGCCGACGCGGGCGAAGGCCTCGTTCCACGCCAGGACGCCGCGCGTGACCGCCGCGCGGTAGGCCTTCGGCACGGTCGAATCGAGCCAGAACACGATCGGCGTCTTGACCTTCGACGCGGCGGCCGTCGGATCGGACTTCTCGAGCCGCCAGCGGTGGACCAGCGCACGCGCGGGCCGCTCGGCGCGGTCGTCGCTCCAGTCCTCGTAGACGGTCGCGAAGTGGCCCAGTCGCGCGTCGGCCTTGCGCGGGCGGTAGCCCGGCTCGGGCAGGGCGGCGAGGCTCAGGCGCAAGGACAGGGTCACGCGGCGGGCGTCGGCCAGGCGCGTCGCGGGCTCCCCGTCCTCGGGATCGGCGCGGCGCGCGTAGACCTGCCGCGCGCCGATCTCGACGTTGCCCGGGTAGGCGTCGGAGCGGGTCAGCGCGCTGAGGTCGGCGTCGAGCGCGTAGGCCGAGCCGAACGCGGCCTCGAGCTCGGACCGGATCGAGAAGAAATCCTGCAGCGCGAACGCCTTGAGGTCCACGCTCACCGCGCCGGTGACGCTGTCCTCCGACAGGATCTTGGCCTTGCCGATCGTCGCGTCGGCGGACACCTCGGACAGCGCCTGGTCCAGGGGCGAGCCCGGGCTCAAGCGCCGCGACAGATCGCGGGTCACCAGCTCGATGAAGTCGCCCGAGCGGCGGAAGTACACGGCGCGCTCGTACGAGTCGGCCTTCGACGCGTGCATATCCTTCTCGCCGAGGCCGCGCTCGAACACGGCGGTCAGCAGCATCAGGCGGCCGAAGCGGTCGGGCTCGATGACGAGGCGGCGGGCGTCGCCGGCGCCGGAGAAGGCGAGCAGCGGCTTTTCGCCGGCGGGCTTGCGCTTGAGCACGGTGAAGGAATCGGTCGAATACGCGAGCGCGGCGCCGAGCGCGGCGGTCGCGATCGCGGCGGTGAGCAGCGACCAGCCCGCGACCGCGGCGACGGCGGCGCCGACGG
>JAHFCD010000254.1 GCA_023249695.1 Elusimicrobiota bacterium | reverse complement strand
TGCAGCAGCGCGATGAACTTCGCCGCCTCTTCCGGATAGAGCTTTTCCCAGATCCCGGCCACGAAGTAGAACGGCGTCTCCTCGCCGGTGGGATCGAGCAGCACCATTTTCGTCCCCGTGACCGACGACACGCGCCCCGTATGCCCGGTGTCCGTGTTCCAGATCACGTCGCCGACGCGGATCTCGGAGAGCTCCATCAGCCCGGGTTCCACCCGACCGCCTGCCCCTTGTTCTGCTCGTCCAGCCACTTCTGAAGAGGCGCGAAGTACTCGAGGATCGCCGTCGCGTCGAGCTCCCGCTGCCCCGTCATCGCCTCGAGCGCGTCCGGCCACGGCCGAGAAGCCCCCATCGCCATCATGTCGTTGAGCCGCTTGCCCGCGGCCTTGTCGCCGTAGTACGAGCAGCGGTGCAGAGGACCCGTATGCCCGTGCTGCTTGCACAGCGCCCGGTAGAACTGGAACTGGTACACGTTCGCCAGGAAGTAGCGAGCGTAAGGCGTGTTGCCCGGGATGTGGTACTTGGCGCCCGGGTCGAAGTCGTTCTCGGTGCGCTCGTTGCCGGGCTTCATGCCCTGGTATTTGCGGACCAACGCCCACCAAGACTTGTTGTAGTCGGCCGGCGCGGTCTTGCCCGAGAAGACGTCCCAGCGCCACTTGTCGACGAGGAGCCCGAACGGCTGGAACGCGACTTTCTCGAGAGCCTTTTGAAGGAGGAGGTCGATGTCCCCCTCCGCCCCGGGGACCTTGTCGATGAGGCCCACCTGCTTGAGGTACTCCGGCGTCACCGAGAGCGCGATCGTGTCGCCCAGCGCCTCGTGGAAGCCGTCGTTCGCCGAGCCGCGGAGGAAGGACGCCTGCGCAGCCTCGTAGGCCGGCGGGACGGCGCGGCCGGGAGCGGCGAGGAAGACGGCCAGGAGAGCGGAGAGCACCCGTCTAGGATACCGCTTTAGAGCCGCATTTATAATGGCTTTATCCGATTGTCCGGCCGCGCCCATGAAACTTTTTAGGGGGCTCGATCGTATGAAGACATGAAGATCGATTTAGCCGGCGGCGCCCCAAGTCCCCTTGACGGAATGTCTTTTATAGGATACACTTGAATGCAGCCGCATAAACGCGAGGTCCTTCATCTCGTTTCCGGCGGCAAAGACCTGTTCGGGGAATGGCTCGATGGGCTCAACGACACCGCCGGCCGCGCCGCGATCCGCCGGCGTCTCGATCGCGTCGAGGACGGAAATTTCGGAGACCGGCGTTTCGTCGGAGCCGGAGTTTGGGAGCTGCGCATTCATTACGGACCGGGCTATCGCGTGTATTACGGCGAGGATGGGCCGGCCATCGTCCTGCTTCTTTGCGGGGGAGACAAGAGAACGCAATGGCGAGACATCCTAAGAGCTCAAGAACTGCGGGACGCGTACCGGAGAAGCCGATGATCACCACGATTCGTCATCACGATTACCTGATGGAGGCTCTGGCCAGCCCGGTGGAAGCCGCGGCGTATCTCAACTCGGTCGCGGAAGACGGGAAGATCGAATATCTTCTCAAAGCCCTTCGAAACGTCGTCGAAGCTCAGGGCGGCGTCGGAGCGCTCGCGAAGAAGACGAAGCTGAGCCGGACCACGCTGTATAAAACGCTGTCGGCCACGGGCAATCCGGAAGTCGCCACTTTGGACGCCATCCTGGCGGTTTACGGGATTCGGATCGGTTTTTTCGCCGTCGCGACGCGCTGACGCCCGCGCGAAGAGGCTTTCCATCACTGCACCCGTCCGGCGCAGCACTTTTTGAATTTCTTCCCGCTGCCGCAGGGACAAGGCTCGTTGCGGCCGATCTTGATGGCACGACGCTCAGTGCGCTTCTCAGGCAGCCCGAGCCCGGCTTCCACGGATCGCTCCATGGCGAGCAGGTCGTCGTTGACCAGCTCTTCCTGAGGCAGGCCCCACAACGCGCCGAGCGTCGAGCGGATTTCGCGCAGGCGCGTGATCCCGTCGGCCGCGCCGCGGCAGCCCTCGAGCAGAAGGAACTCGTATGTCTTTTGGGCGATCAGCCACCGGTCGCGCCCGTCGTCAGGAAGATCCTCCCACTCATGATCGCCGTAGAGCAGTTCCTGGTCCAGGTCGTCGAGCGCCAGCGCGATCGTCGTAATCCCGTCTTTCAGGCACTCCTGAAGGAGATTCTCTTGATGGATCGTCGAGCCGTAGGCCAACTCGGGACAGACCGGGAGCGCGGCGACGGAGAGGATCTTGTCGCCGCACTCGGCGCAGAGCTCGTTTTTCGGCTCGTCCGTGTCCCGGTCCGGCGTCGTCGTGATCTTGAGCAAAGAGTCTTTTGCGAGCTTGCGCTCCTTCCATCTCCCGGAGGTGTAACTGTCCCAGATGACATAAGCGATCATGAGCGCGCTGGGCTCGGGGCTCCAGCCCCACGCCGGACGCCTGCGCCAGCGAACCCGCCAGTCCCCGTCGCGGGGGCTGTCCACGGGGAAGCTCAGCTGCCCGGCCAGGCAGGCGATGCTGTCGCGCAGGTCCGGCAGCCAGATGTTGGTCGCGGGAAACGCCTCATAGATCGCGTAGAGGCCGGGAATCGAGTCCTTGTCGCTTAGGTCGGCGAGGCCCGCGGCCGCCACCCCGCAGATGTCCGGCATGCCCTTGAGCGCGGTACGCAGGTGCGGGATGGCCGCGGGGGTGCGCGTCCGCCGCAGCGCTCCGAGCGCCCAGAATCGGGTCTTTGCGTCGGGCTCGGCGAGCAGCTCCAAGAGGACGGGGATCGCCGGCGCGCCGAACTTGCCCAGCGCTTCCGCCGCCGCGTCCATCAGAACCTCGCCGAAATCCGGCTTGCAAAGGAGGGCCGCGAGCGCCGGAAGCGACGCCGGCGTGCGCACCTCCCCCAGGATCACCGCCAGGTAAAGGAGGTCGCGGTCGGGGTGGACCTTGCTCGTCGCGAGAGCTTTGTTGATTTTCGGCAGAGCCGCCTCGCCGGCCGCGATGAGCCGTTCGATCGGCTCGATCGGGAGCCCCTCCTCGCAAGAGACGATGGACGCGATGTCCCGGTCGATATCCGCAGCCTTCGATTCGCTCATATTATCGTGGAGGACGCCGATCCAATTATGGAACTTTTTCGGGGGGTCGATCGTATGGTGGATATGACCCCATCTTCCATGTCCTTGACTATATGTAGTCCATGGGCTACACTACTCTAGGGAGTGAAATGCACATCACCCCTAAAGAAGCCTATCTCTATCGGCTCCAATCCGGCCGCTGCCCGTTCGAAGAGTGGCTGGAATCGCTGAGGGATTGCATGGGACGCGCGAAGATCCGGGCGCGAATCGCGCGAGTTCGCGCGGGAAATTTTGGGAAATGCGATTCGGTGGGCGGCGGCGTATTTGAACTGAAGATTGATTTTGGACCCGGCTATCGCGTGTATTTCGGCGAAGTCGGCGAGGCGATCGTCATTCTTCTCTGCGGCGGCGACAAAAGCAGTCAGATGAAAGACATAAAAGCGGCCCATGACTACTGGGCCGATTACTGGAGGCGTCCCCATGCAGCCCGCGAAAAATTATCGTGACAGCCTGCTGAAAGCGCTTAAGGACCCCTCAGAAGCCGCCGAGTACATAAACGCGGCAATCGCAGAGAACGATCTCGACACTTTTCTGCTGGCGCTGCGCGACGTCGCGGAGGCCCAAGGGATGGCCGCGATCTCCCGGCGGGCCAAACTCAACCGCGTGAGCTTGTACAAGATGCTGTCCCATCGTGGCAATCCGCATCTGCAAAGCGTGATGCATCTTCTACAGGCGGCCGGATTGCGGCTGTCCGTCGGAGTCCGGTCCGCCGCCGCGCGAACGCCTTAGTCGGCCTTCCAGCCGACGGCCTTGTCCCCGTAATACGAGCACCGGCACGTCATGGCATGCAACTTTTTCGGGGGGTCGATCGTCTGGTAGGTGGAGGCCGCCTTGGATAGGCAGCGAATACCCCTTGAATTGCCCCCCATATACGTTATACTATGACTCATAAGGCGGTTCTGCTGTTTCATGAGAAGGTCGAATACGCCGACGGCGATATCGTCGAGGTGAAGGCCTGGGCGGTCGCGCCCTCGCCGGCAAAGCCCGAGGGCATAAAGTATTCGCTCGTCTACACCGGCAAGGACGGCACCCGAATCCTGGGTTACGACAACGCGGAAGGGAAGGGGCATCATAAGCATTTGGGCGGCCGGGAGTCGCCGTCCGAGTTCACGAACATAGAACGCTTGATCGAACGATTCGGTCAGGAAGTGGCCCACCTCAGACGGAGGATGACATGACGCGCAAGAACATCACCATCTCGGTTCGATCGCTCACCGAAGTCTTGAGCGAGTTCGCATCGGTCGTGCGCGACGCTCAGGCGGGGAAGATAGGCCCGCCCCGGATCGGGCTGACCTTTGAGAGCATCGACGCCGTGCGAAACGTGCTGACGCCCAAGCGCCTCGGGCTGCTCAAGGCCATCCGGGAAAGCCGGCCGCAGTCCGTCTACGCGCTGGCCAAGGCCACGGGGCGGCAGCTCAAGAACACGCAGGACGATGTCGCCCTGCTGGCCCGGCTCGACCTCGTGGAGCTCGAGCGCGGGCGCGGGAAGCGGGCCGCCCTTAAGCCTCGCGTGCGCTACGATTCGATCCGGCTCACCATCCCCCTCCACGACGCGCGCTGACGCCGGCGCGCGAACGC
>JAHFCD010000253.1 GCA_023249695.1 Elusimicrobiota bacterium | reverse complement strand
GGAGTAGAACATGATCCCGAAATAAGTCGCGTCGCCGGCCGGATTATACAGCCGGCGGCCGTCCACGCTCGGCGGGAAGCCCCAGGCCGCCAGGGCCGCTCCGGCCTTCGCGCGATCGACGCGGGCGGCCGAGGTGAACGACGACAGGCCTTTGAGCAGGGGCGCGTACATCGCGTACGTCACGGCCTCGGGCGAGTTGTTATAGCGAAGCGCGCCGTCCCTCCAGAGGAGGTTGGCCTTCGTCAGATAGCTTTCCGGGATCAGGCCCTTGTCGGGGCCTTCCCGACGCTCGAGCCCGCCCTCGCTTTGGACCTTCCAGCCGATCTTCTTGAGCGCCGCGGCGGTCGCGGCGGACGGAACGACCTTAGGCTCGGCGTCCGGCCCGGCCGGGGGAGCGGCCTTGACGACCGGCAGCTCGGGGTTCGGCGCCGTTTCGGTCCCGGCGCGCACGGCGCCGGGAAACCCGGTCAGGGCCAATATCAGCAAGAGGCGAGGGGCGAGCATAGAGGGGGGTCCTCCGACGTCTTTGCCAGTGTAGCCCCGCTCCCGAGGCCTGTCAAGGGAGCCCCCTCCCGGAAAGTCCTACGTCTCGTACAGCCCAAAGACCAACTCCGCGGGCCTTCGGACCTACGGCGGGAGCGGGGACGCCTGGTAGAATGTGCGGGTAACCCATTACAGGAGAACGGAGCCATGTTGAACATACGGGTCGTCATCGTCGCCATCCTTTCCCTCGCGACCGGGTCGGCGCGCGCGCTGACGTTCGAACAGCAGCTCCTCCAAATCAATCAAAACGCATCCGTGATCGCGCAGCCGGCCCGCCAGGCCTTCCTCGCTCCCGGCGCCCAGGCGCTCGCCGCCCAAGGTCCGACCGAATGGCAGACAGTGACCGGGCCCGACGGAGCCTTCACCGCCGAGATGCCGGGCGTCCCGTATCACTCCACGGAGACACTATCGAGTTCGGGCATCACTTATGCGTGGCACGAATATTCCCTTCAAACGAACGGCGCCGAATACTACCTCCAGACTGCGATTTACCCCCCGAGCGCGAAAGTGGACTTTTCGAACCCGCGGCAGATCTTGGAAGCCGGGGCTAATTCCACCGCAGTGAATCTGGATGGCGGGAAATGGACCAGCTTGACCTGGACGACGCGCCAAGGCCACACCGCCTTCGACGGGGTCGGAGTGTCGAAGGGCCGCGAGATTCGAATATTCGCGCTGCTCCGCGGCAAACAGTTGATCAATGTTATTTACATTGGGTCGGGCAACACCGGAACCGTGCGTTCGGAAACGGTCAACCGTTTCTTTGCCTCGCTGAATATCCGCTGAGACGGCCGCCTCGGGGCGGCCGCTTGACGGACAAGGCTCCAGGTCCTACACTGTCCTCATGAGCTATTCCCCCCCAGGCCTGCTGTCCGCCGCCGAGATCGAATCCCGTTCCTTTATAACGAAGGTTTACGGGTGGATGAGCGTCGGCCTCGCCGTCACCGGCGCCTGCGCCCTGTACATGGCCTCCGATCCGCGCATGATCATGGCCCTGGTCCAGAACAAGCTCCTCTTCTACGGCCTCATGATCGCGGAGTTCGGCCTCGTGATCGCCCTGTCCGGCTGGATCAAGAATATGGAGGTCGGGACCGCGCGATTCGCCTTCCTCTTCTACTCGGCGCTGACCGGCGTCACGATCTCGGTGATCTTCCTGATCTACACGCGCGGCTCGATCGCGTCGACCTTCTTCCTGAGCGCGGGCATGTTCGGCGCGATGAGCGCCTATGGCTACGCCACGAAGACCGACCTCACCTCGATGGGCAACTTCTGCATGATGGGCCTGCTCGGGATCATCCTCGCCTCGGTCGTCAACTGGTTCGTGCACAGCACGGCCGTCGAGATGGCGGTCTCCTACCTTGGAATCCTGATCTTCGTCGGCCTGACCGCCTACGACACGCAGAAGATCAAGGCGATGAACATCATCGGCAACGCGGGGAGCGACGAGGACCACAAGGAAGCGATCTCCGGCGCGCTGACCTTGTATCTCGACTTCATCAACCTGTTCCTGAGCCTTCTGCGCGCGACCGGCCGCCGCCGGGACTAGCGGCTCGGCCCGGCCTCGGGACACTTTCCGTCCGACGGCGTCGTCTAACAGACGATGCCCCTCTCGATCGCCGTTCTATGCCTCGCCCTGCTCCCGGCCGGCGCCTCCGCGCTGGACTGGGCCCGCGATCCGGTCGCGCAAATGCGCTTCCAGCTCGCCCAGCTGCCCCCGGTCTCCGTTCCTCCGGCGTCCGCCGTCGAAGCGCCGGCGACCGCCCCCGAGCGTCTCGAGTGCCGTCCGGAGATGATCGCCGCGTTCAAGACGATCTGGCGCATGGCCGGCTCCGGACGCGAGGACTACGAGGCGGCCTTTCGCGCCGATCCGGCGGAAGATAAATTCGCGATCGAGTACATGCCGATGACGCGCACGCCCTACCAGCTCCCCGTCCACTATTCCCTCGCGACCACGGCCGCGATCGCGCACACGCACCCGGACACCGCCGAGGCGACGCCGGGGCCCGGGGATTACGCCTCCAAGGTGCCGAACTTCGTGATCTCGCGCGACGCGCTCTACGTCACCATTCCCGGCACGAAGCGCCATCGCTTCGTGCGCCGGAATTGGGCGGAGGCCTGCGCCGCCGCGCGTTAGAGATTCTTCAGCGCCTTGAGGGCGGCCGCGAGCGCGAAGTCGAGCTCGCGATCGGTGTGCGCGTAGGAGACGAAGGCCGCCTCCCACTGCGCCGGCGGCAGGTACACGCCGCCCTTGAGCATGCCGTGGAAGAAGCGCCCGTAGGCCTTCTTGTCGGCCGTCATCGCGCTCTTGTAATCGGTCACCTCGCCGCCGTCGAGGAAGAACGGGGTGAACATCGAGGCGACCGACTGTATGCGCAGCGGCACGCCCGCGGCGATCGCCGCGCCGCGCAGCCCCTCGCAGTAGTACTCCGCGAGCTGCTCCATGCGCGGGTAGGGATTCTCGCTCTTGAGCAGGTCGAGCATCGCCGTTCCCGCCGCGACGGCGACGGGGTTGCCGGACAAGGTGCCCGCCTGATAAGCGGGGCCTTCGGGGGCGATCATCGACATGACGTCGCGGCGGCCGCCGTAGGCGGCCAGAGGCAGGCCTCCGCCGATGATCTTTCCCAAAACCGTGAGGTCGGGCTTGATGCCGTACAGCGTCTGCGCGCCGCCGTAGGCGACGCGGAAGCCGGTGATGACCTCGTCGAACACCAGCAAGGTCTTTTCCCGTTTCGTGATCCGCCGCAGCCCTTCCAGGAATCCGTCGTCCGGGAAAACCACGCCCATGTTCGCGGGAATGGGCTCGACGAACAGAGCGGCGATCTTGCCTTTGTTTTTCTTAAACGCGTTCTCAACGGCGTTCAGATCGTTGAACGGGACCACGATCGTCGTCGCCGCCACGGCCTTCGGCACGCCGGCGGAATCCGGAATGCCGAGCGTCGTCGCTCCGGACCCAGCGGCCACGAGCAAGGAGTCCATGTGCCCGTGATAGCAGCCCGAGAACTTGATGATGAGGTCGCGCCCGGTGAACGCCCGCGCCGCGCGCGCCGCGCTCATGCCCGCCTCGGTGCCCGAGCTCGTCATGCGCAGAAGCTCGATCGAGGGAAGCGCGTCCTTGATCTTCTCGGCGAGAACGACCTCGGCTTCGGTCGCGGCCCCGAAGGTCGAGCCGTGCGACATCGCCGTCTGCGCCGCCGCGACGATCTCGCGCCGGGCATGGCCGAACATCAGCGGGCCCCACGACAGGCAGAAGTCCACATAGGACTTGCCGTCGGCCCCGCGGATCCATGCGCCGGTGCCCGAACGCACGAACAGCGGCGTGCCGCCGACCGACTTGAAGGCCCGCACCGGGGAATTGACGCCGCCGACGAGGGATTTGCGCGCGCGCTCGAAGAGGCGCTTCATGTTCGCGGGCTTCTGTTTCTTCATGCGAGCCATTTGGCGGCCTCGAGGGCGTAGTAGGTCAGGATGAAATCGGCGCCGGCGCGCTTGATCGACGTGAGCGACTCGAGCGCGATCTTCTTCTCGTCCACCCAGCCGTTGGCCGCAGCGGCCTTGATCATCGCGAATTCCCCTGATACTTGGTACGCAGAGGTCGGCAGGCCGAAGCGGGACTTGACGGCCTTGAGCACGTCGAGATAGGGTAAAGCGGGCTTGACCATGACCATGTCGGCGCCTTCCTCGACGTCGAGCGCGACCTCGCGCAGCGCCTCGTCGAAGTTGGCCGGGTCCATCTGGTAGGTCGAGCGGTCGCCGAAGCTGGGTGGGCTTTCCGCCGCCTCGCGAAAAGGCCCGTAATAGGCGCTCGCGTATTTGGCCGCGTAGGCGAGGATCGGAACATCAAGATAACCGGCCTTATCGAGCGCCTTGCGGATCGCGCCGACCTGGCCGTCCATCATGCCCGAGGGCGCGATGACGTCGAAGCCGGCCTTCGCCTGCGACACGGCGGTCTTGGCCGCGAGCGCCAAGGTCGGGTCATTGAGCACCTTTCCGCTTTTGACGATGCCGCAGTGGCCGTGGTCGGTGTACTCGCAGAAGCACAGGTCGGCGATCAGCAGGAGATTCGGATATTGATCCTTGATCGCGCGCGCGGCCTTCTGCACGATGCCGTTGTCGGAGTAGGCGCCGGAGGCCTTCGCGTCTTTCTTGTC
>JAHFCD010000252.1 GCA_023249695.1 Elusimicrobiota bacterium | reverse complement strand
CATGGTCGTCTTCTCCGAGGGTTTGCCTCGTCCGTCTAGCGGGTTTGCCGCTGCACGCCTACTGGATGTTCGGGACTCCGTAATTCACGGTCAGGAAGTACGTCGCCGCGGCCGAGAGGTTGGTCAGGATGAAGACCGGGTTCGTCACCTTCGCGCGGAAAACGTGCGTGTGCTGGACTCCGACCGGGATCGTGATGGCGGCGGAGGTGCTGATCAAAGGAACGCTGAAGCTGTTGTCCAGGGGGCGAGGGGAAGTGTAGGAGGAGGGGTTCGAGGTTCCGAGCGGAGCCGGCATCTTGATCAGTTGCGCGATCTTCAGCGTGGCCGTGCTGCCGAGCGCGAAGATGGTGTAGTCGAATGCCGTGACGTTCGTCCAGGTGCTCGTCACGACGGTCGCGGCGCCGTAGGTCGTTCCGTCCACTCCGTTGAAGGTCGCCGCGCGATAAAGCACCGCCCCGCCCGAGGCGCCGAATCCACCGACGTCGAACGTCAGGGAGGTCACGCCGGTCGTCGCGATGGCGACCGTTTTCTCGTTCCAGTTTGTCTCGATGCTGACCGGAGCCGAGGCTCGAGCCGACGGGGCGCAGACGAAGAGGAAGGCCGCGAGCGCCATCGTCGTTCGGTTCATCTCTCTCCTCTACGTCGGTAAAATAAAAAAGCCCGCCCCCATTTCGGGAGCAGGCCTCCGTTGTCGGTCAGCTTGCTTACTTCGTGATGAGTAGCTTAACGAGATATTGCGGATTTGTCAACAGGCAATATTTTAAAGCGCGTAATTTTTCCGTTCTCGAGCGTCACGTTACCATCGGCCGTCGTCACTCCGAATTTTCCGAATCCGTGCGCGGCATGATCGCGCATCGCCTCGAGCACGGCGCGCTCGGCATCGTTCTCTGCGATCAAGCGCGCCCCAGGTCGCGGATCTGCTTCTTCTTCTCGGCCTCGTCGGCGACGATCCGCTTGGCCTCTTCGCCGGCGCGAATCCATTCTCCGAGCGTCGTCAAGATTTCTCTGGCGATGGCGGCCTTGCCCGAGGACCACAGGTGGAGAGACACGATCGCCATGTGCTCCGTCGGATCACCCGGCGCCCAAGGCTTGATTGATTCCTTCCCGATCAGAAGAGGCTCAAAGAATTCCTTCCAGAACGGTCCCGCGAGAAATTCCCTCGTCAGAACTCCGCGCCGGATCGCGCGGTACGCAGCGGACAGCTTCTTCTCTGCGATGAGCGTTTTGGAGAGACGGTTCTTGTCGTCTCCCTTGATACGCGCCTGAAGCGCCTCGAAGGCCTCGCGCGCCCATTCCCCCCATTCCTTCGATTTCTCAACGGGGGGCTCCGGCTTAACTCCAATCGGGCCGTCTTTCCCGATCGAGCTCATGAGGGCATCTCCGCTCCGGGATTAGCCTGCGGTCCCGGCATGTGCATCCCGGCCTTGGCCAGGCGCTTCTGCGCGGCGCCCTGCGGGTTGGAGAGGAACGTCTTCAGCGCGGCCATGGCCTGCGAGATGAGGAGCTGCAGGTTCTTCGGCGTGTCCGGGTTGGCCTTCTTCGCCTCGATGGCGATTTTCAGGCCGGGAGAACTGAGCTGCAGGAGGTGGACCTGGATGTGGTGGATCAGGTCCCCCTTGCACCCGGGAAGGATCGCGCCCTGGGCCAGCTTCTCGAGCTCTTCCTCGGGCGACATCGAACCGTCGGAGGCCTTGAATATGGCGCTCGTGTCGGTATAGCCGGACTCGGTGAGGATGTCCTCGAACAGGTTGTCCAGGTTGACGTCCCGCGAGTTCTCCCCGCGGATGCTCTTCGGGATCTTCATGTACTCGACGCCGGCCACATACACCGCCTGCTTCATGGCGAGCTTCTGCTGCGGGTTTCCCCACATGGGGTCCACGCTGTATCCGAAGTCGAAGCCGCGGCCCTCGGTGTCGATGTCCTCCTTGCTGAACTCGGCGAAGGACGTCGAGCCGTCCGGCCGGACGATGCGGTAGGGCATCTTGTCGAAGTGGAACTGGGCCAGAATGTCGGCCATGTTCATGCAACGGCGGCACTCGTTGATGCGCGCCTGGCGCTGCCAGCGGGCGTAGCTCGGGGACATGTTCGTGATGATGTCGTCCATGCCGCCCTTCGTCTTGTGGTTCTGCTTGGTGCCCTTGACGCCGGGGGCGCCGTCGAGCTCCATGGAGACGAACTCGATGATCCCGCGCAGATCGGACTCCACCGCGAGCATTTCGTTGACGGGCGAATTCTGCTGGGCCTCGGAGACCGCGTTGCGGACGTCCGCGACGTCGCTCTTGATCCTGACCAGGCCGCCGGAGCGGGAATCGAAGTCGTCCTCGTTCACGATCGCGTCCTGGCGGACGTAGGTCATGCGGTTCACGATGCGGAAAATGTTCTGCATCGAGAGGCTGTGCATGTCGTCGAACTCGCCGAGCTCGCCCTCGATGGGCTCGATGGCCCCCTTGCCGCGCAGGCGGTCCGGGTCGGTCGTGTAGTTCTCGATGCGCGCCTTCAGGCCGGGAACGTGCCACGGGTCGAGCATCCGGTGGATGATGTACTTGCCCTGGGCGATGGTCAGGATCTCGCCGTTCTCCCGGTGCTGCGCGACCCAGATCTTGTCGCGGTCCTCCATGGCGTTGTCCTGCGCCATGCGGTTGTCGCCGCGGCCGCGGACCTGGCTGGCCTGGTAGTCCCAGGCCCGGATGGGCTGGATGAGGGTTCCGAAGCGGTCCTCGGAACCGCTCTCGCCGCGCATGATCTTGTCGTAGCGCAGCTCGGCGTTCTTCCCGGCGGCGTGGAGGAGCTTGGCGAAGTCGTAGAGGGGAACGTCCGTCTTGCTGTTCGGGTCGAAGCGCATTTCCTTAGCCAGGTCCTCGAGCGCGAGGTAGCCCAGGTCGCGGATGAGCCAGGACATGTCCGTCTTTTGGCCGGTGTCGATCGTGGTGCGGCCGGGCTCGGGATGGACCTCGTCCCAGCGCGGGAACTCGGTGTTGAACCCGTAGTGGACCGGGCGCTTGATGGAAACCTCTCCAGGAACCATGATGATGTCCCGGCCCATCGGCCCATCCATCATCGGGCTTCCGTCCGGGTTCTTCTTCAGCGGGGTCTCGATGGTCTTCTGGACCTTACCCCACATTTTCCCGTTCCTGACTATATGCTGCCACCCGTCGAACTCCCAGCGATGGCCGACGATGCACATGCTCTTCTTCGACTTGGACAGGGCTTCCTGGAAATTGGGGCCGGCGTAGAAGTTTTTCTGGATGTACTGCATCTTCTTCGCGGCCGCGGCGTCGCCGAGGCGGCGCGGGTAGGTCTCGCACGGGAGGCCCATCTGGAACAAGGGCTCCGTGATCTTGGCGTGCATGCGCTCCACGATGGAGAATGCGTAGCCGAGCCGGATCGCGTACTCGTCCCCGTTCGCCGCGTCGAGCTCCTGCTGGCGCCACCACCGTTCCATGCGCCGGCACTTCTCGAAGTCCTCGGCGGAATCCTGTACCGAGCGGAGGTAGCGGATCGACACCTTCTGAACGAGCTTGTTGTACTGGTAGTCGTCCGTGGGGATGTCGGTGGGCATGTTAGTTTCTCCGCGTCATTCCTGGCTGAAAATCTCGTCGTCGTGCGGTCCGAGGCGGCGCTTCTCGGCCAGGCGTACGCGCCTGGGTGTGAGCTTCTGCGCTCCGACCTTGTCCCTGCTCCGGCGGTGGCGTCGGCGGGACTTCTGGCCGTGATCGCGTCGAATGGTCATCTGGCCCCCAGATGGGCGACAACGCCGCGGGCGGCGGCGATCCCCACGGCGTTGTCGCTGTTCATCAGGAGGCGTGCGCGGCTTCGCGGCCCTTCACGCCCTGGGCCTCGCGTTTCTGCTTGCGATCGAGGACCCAGTGACGGGCCTCCTCGAGCTTGGTGATGGTGAGGGCGTTCTCGCGGCAAGAGTACGGGCCCTTCTGGAAGCCGCCGATATGCTCGATGAGCATGTCCAGCACTTCCTCGGTCGTCGCGCCGTTGCGGCCGAGCTCCATGGCACCGCTCTGGAACTTGAGCTTGAAGCCTCCGGGGAACTCGTAGACCTTACCGTCCGACGCCGAAGCGCCCGGCTGGATCAAAGGAGGAGGAGTCGGCGCGGAGCCGAGTCCGCCCTGCGGCTTGTCCGGCACTTTCGTATCCATCAGTTTCTCCGTACGTCACCCGTGGCCTTGGCCTTCCGGGGTAAATTCGTGCTCGTCCCCTGACCGGTGGCGGCAGGGGACGAGCTGTCTCGCGCGACATGGCCTTCCACCGAGGAAGGAGCGTCCACCGGAATCTTCAAATCTTCCTGGACCCACCGCGCGCCGGTGCGGGCCAGTATTTCAGGAGGGACGGTGAGGCAGCAGTGGGCGGCCACGGCGAAGGACTTGTCGATCGCGACGAACTCCACGCGCAGGACCTCGCCGAGGAATCCGGCTACGACGATGGCGCCGTTGCGGGCCTCGCGCAGGACGCGCAGGGACCAGGCCGACTCCTCCACGATCGCGGAGATCTCGGCGGCGCGACGCTTGGCTTCGGCTCCGTGGCGTCTCATAAGTGGATGTCCTTCGATCCCGGGCGCGGCTTGCTGACCTCGAGCCGCAACACGCGCGGGCGTCGCGCGTGGGAGGTGCTGACGATGACGCCGCCGAACACGACCTGCGTGTAGCGCGGCACGGGCTTGGAGGCCTTGAACGGCTTGGGGTGCAGGCTCATCCGCGCCCCCGGGAGTCCTTC
>JAHFCD010000251.1 GCA_023249695.1 Elusimicrobiota bacterium | reverse complement strand
ACGAGCGATTGGATGTTCCCGTCGAACACGAGGCCGACGTACTCGCCCTTCGCGTTGACGATCGGCGAGCCCGAGTTGCCGCCGATGATGTCGTTGGTGGTCACGAAGTTCACCTTCGCGTCGAGATCCAGCTTGCTCTTCGCCGCCTTGATGCGCGGTGCCAGATCGAACGGAGGCTTCTCGGCGTGGCCGAGCGCGCGGTCATAGAGGCCGTAGAAGGTCGTGAACGGGGCGACCAAGGTCGTGCCGAGCTCATAGCCCGCCACCTTGCCGTAGGACATCCGCAGCGTGAAGGTCGCGTCGGGATAGGTCGACTTGCCGTACACGGCGAATCGCGATTTCGCGATTCGGTTGCCCTCGGCGACGGTCACGCTCTCGATCTCGTCCTCGTACCACTTGCGTTGGGCGCGGTACACCGGATCGAGCCCGCGCGCCCAGACGATCAGGGCGTCGTTGGACTCCGCGACGGCCTTCTCGCCGCCTTCGATCAGCTTCCGGCGCTCGGCGACGTCGAACAGCTTGGTGCCCGCGATCAGGTCCTTGGCGACCTTCGCCGGCTCCCGGCCACCCAGCGCCGCGCGGACGAATTCGTCGTTCTCGCCGAGCTCGTTGAGCGCGTCCTCGAGGGTGCGCGCCAGGAAGAACTCCTCCATGTCGGGGTAGATCGGCGCCGGGGAGAACAGGCGGAACTTCAGGGACTCGAGGCTCGAGTCGCGATACTCCTCCCAGCGCTTGTCGTTGGGCTTGGCGACCTCGGCGACGTAGCGGACGATGGTGTTGGCCAAGCCCGCGACCTTCGTCGCGTCGAAGCGGCGATAGGTCGTCTGCAGGCGGCGATCGCCGGCCTTCTTGACGGCGGCGGCGATCTTGTCCCACGAGCCCTTCGCGCCGGCGGTCCCGGCGTCCGGGGACTCGGCGACGGACTTGCGCAGCGCGTCCTCCGCGCTCTTCAGGGAGGCGATGAGCTTGGGATCGAGCAGGCCCTCGTACTCGCCGGTGACGGCCTTGATCGCGTTCTCGATGCCGAAGATGCGGTCCTTCGAGCGGCGCTCCTGCTCGACACCGAGCTTCGAGTAGGCGTAGTAGTCCGCGCGCTTCTTGGCCGCGACCGTCAGGTACAGCGGGAGGCCCAAGTCGCGCGAGTACTCGAGCTGGGCCACGGTGTTGAGGCGGTCCGTGTGGCCCGGGTGGCCGGTCACGAACACGAGCTCGCCCTCGACGGCGCCGTCCTTGGACCATTTGAGGAAGTGCTCGATCTTCACCGGCTTGCCCTTCTCGTAGACGCGGAAGAAGGCGAAGTCGAGGTCGTAGCGCGGGTAGGTGAAGTTGTCGGGGTCGCCGCCGTAGAACGCGGCCTGCAGCTCCGGGGCCATGACCAGGCGCATGTCGGTGTACTTCTTGTAGCGGTACAGCCAGTACTCGCCGCCCTGGTACAGCTCAACGACGTCAGAACGAAGATTAGTCAGCTCCGTTGATTGCTTTGTAATCCGCGAGACCTGAGCCTTGCGCTGCTCGTTCTGCTCCTTGTCCGGGGATTTGGGGTTCACGGCGCCGAGGACCTGATCGGTGACGTTCTCCATCGACACGAGGACGTTGACCTCGAGGTCGGGGCAGGCGATCTCGTCCTTGAGCCCCTTCGCGAAGAACCCTTCCTTAACATAGTCCTTCTTCGGGGTGGACATCTTCTGCAGCTGGCCGAGGGCGACATGGTGGTTGGTCAGGACGAGGCCGTCCTTGGAGACGAAGGCGCCGGAGCCGCCGTCGTTGAAGCGCACGGAGGCGAGGCGAAGGTGATCGATCCAGTCCTGCTTCGGCGTGAAATCGTAGCGCGCCTTCAGAAGGCTGACGGGCAGGTTGTCGAACGTCCACATGCCCTCGTCCCCCCGCAGCTGCGGCGTCGCGGCGACGGTCAGCGCGGCGGCCATCACGGCGGCGCGGGCGGTGTGCTTGCGGGACTTGGGGGACGTGGACATGGTGATCTCCTGGAAGGCCGCCATTTTAGCAAACGCGCCCCGCAGGAGGACTAGGACCTTGGGCCTATGGACTCATGGGTCTTTCGCCCATGTCAGGAGGGCCCTTTGCGGGGTCATGCTGTGTGGGACGGTTGGAGGCACACCATGAAAACCCTCGCCCTCGTAAACGCCGCGCTCCTGCTCTCGATGTCCGCGACCGCCGCGCCGGTCTCCATGCCGTTCGAGGCCGCCGCCGCCCGAGTCGGGGTCGCCCCGGCTCAATTCGCGATCCTTCACGCCCTGCTCGGCTGGAAAGGAGGCTCGAGCCCGACCTACTCTTTCTACCAGGCAAAGGACCAGTCCCTGCTCGACCAGGCCGGCATCAAGGTCCGCCCGCTCGAGGACGCGACCCAGCGCGTCATGCTCGAGGAGGAGCTCGGCCGGGTCCGCCATGACCGGAACAACGGCCACCGCAATCTCTACAACAAGTCCACCTTCATCTCGCCGGAGACGATGATCGCCCGCCACCACGGCATCATCGTCAATTACGCCGACCACATCACCGTCGGCAGCGTCGGATCGGACGGCGCGAAGGCGCCGGCCGTGAAGGACCCCGGCGGAGCCGCGCCCTTCAACGAACAGACGGCGCTGATGGGCAGGCTCACGCCCGCGATGAAGGCCTTGGCCGAATCGACCGATCAGGCCTCCTTCGAGCGCAATCTCGCGGCCTTCAACGCCGCGTCCGCCGGCTCCACCCGGCGCGTCACCCCGTTGACCCGGGAAGCGGGCGAATCGTTCGCGTCGGTCGTCGACCGCGCCCGGAACCTCTATTCGATGGAGGCCGCGGAGCTGCAGCGCCTCGCCGGCGATAGAGGCCTGCCCACGACCGGCCTCGTCACGCCGCTCGAGGCCCTGAAAGCCCGCGGCGCGTTCTTCGACGGCGCCAACGGCGAGAAGGTTCCCGTGGTCGGCCCCGGCTCGTTCGCCAGCACCCGCGATCCCAACACGGCGGCGACCTCGACTTCTTCCTCGCTGACGGCGCCCAAGGTCGCGGTCCCCGCCCCGGGCGGCGACGCGAAGAAGAGCGAGCGCAAGCCCGGCCTGTTCGGCATGTTCGGCGCCCTGCTCGGAGGCCTGTTCCGCACGCTCGGCCGCGTCGCGACCGCGCTGCTCCACGGCGTCGTCGGGGTCGGCAAGGCGCTCCTCAGCTAGGACAGGGGCACGGTGAAATAGAACGCGCTGCCCTCGCCCGGCGAGGAGCGCAGGCCAACGGCGCCGCCATGGGCCTCGGCGACGCTCTTGACGAAGGCCAACCCGAGCCCGAAGCCCGGGATCTGCCCCGTGAAGTCGGGATCGATCTGGTAGAACTTGCGGAAGAGCTTGGGCTGCTCCTCCCCGGGAATGCCGGGCCCGTCGTCCTTGACCTCGAACATCACGAAGCCTTCCAGGCGCGTCACGGAGATCTCGACGCGCTTTCTCGGCGCGGGATTGAATTTCACCGCATTTTCGATCAGACTGGAGACGGCTTCCTTCAACAGAAACGCGTCGACGCGGAGCTTCGGCAGCGCCCCGGCCGCCCGCGCGTCCCAGGTCACGTCCGCGTCGGGCCCGAGCTCGAGGCCGAGGAGCGCCGCGTCGATGACGTCGGCCAGCCCGGTCTCGGCGCGGTCGAGGACGATATTCTCCGGGCTCTGCACGGCCGTGAACGTGATCAACTTCTCCACGAGCCGCGCGAGCTTCTCGTCCTCGCCCCGGATCTTGGAAATCATCTTCCGCTGATCGGGCGTGAAGCTCCGTTCCTCGCCCTGCAGAAGCTCGAGGTTGCCGAGCGCGATCGCCAAAGGCGTGCGCAGCTTGTGGGACACGATCGAGAGAAAATTCCGAGCAAGGCTCTCGCCGCGCTTCTCAAGCGTCGAGTCGTGGAAAATAAAGAGGAAGCCCGCATGGATATTTTCGTCGCCGAGGCGGTCGGCGACGCCCGACAGGATCAGGAGCTTGGGGTCGGACCGGCGCAGCTCGAAAGGCGTGATGCGCGCGCCCGCGGCCAGAATGGACTCGAGCGCGGGCTTGGCCTCGTAAGCCGGCCCGGTCGCCTCGGCCAAGGTTCCGGCCGACTTGTCCTGGAGCCCGAGCAGCGCGCGCGCCGAGGGGTTGATCAGCAGGATTCGACCCGAAGGGTCGGAGAGCACGAGCCCTTCGCGCGTGTCGTTGAAGATGTTCGCGAGCTTCTCTTTTTCTTCCTGGAGCCCGCGAAACAACAGGGAATTCGCGACGGTCATCTCATTGAACGCGCGCGCCAGCGTGCCGATCTCGTCGCGCGACCTCACCTCGACCTGGACGGCGAAGTTTCCGCGCCCGGCCTCCCGCGCGGCGGCCGCGAGCTTCGGGAGCGCGCGCGTGATCCAGCCCACGATGAGGATCGTGCCGAGCACCGAGAAAAGAGTCGCCACGGCCGTGATCACGGTGATCCGCCGCTTCGGGCCGCGCAAGGCCTCCTCGAGCGATCCCTGGTTGAAGCCGAGGCGCGCCGTCCCCACCCGGCGCGGTCCGACCAGGATCGGAGCGCTGAGATCATAGACGAGGCGGCCGCCTTGATCCCGAAACCGGTCGAGCTCGACGCCGTCGGAGGCCAGGGCCCGCAAGGAGAAAGGATCGGCGAGCTTTTCGCCGATCCGCGTCGGGTCGCTGTGCGAGAGCACCGTCCCGTCCTTGTCCACGACGGCCGCGTATGTCACGGCCTTCTCCTTGATCATCTCCTCGACGTGGAAATGCAGCGAGAAT
>JAHFCD010000250.1 GCA_023249695.1 Elusimicrobiota bacterium | reverse complement strand
CCTCGAGCCGGCCTTCGGGATACTTGTGCCGTAGCAGCTGCTTGACGCGTTCCAAAAGCTGCGCGATGACGACCGCGGCGTCGAAGCCGACGCGCACGCGCCCGGCGGCGACGGGGACGAGCTGCTGCCAGCCCTCCTCCAACCGTCCGAGCGGGGCCTCCGGTCCGGCGAGGACCGCCCCCGCCTCCACCGCCTGCGGAGGCGCGCCGGCCGCCGCGAGGCTCGCGTCCTCCTCGCCCGTGCCGCGGGGCTGCGCCGTCGTCGTCAGGACGAGCGGATGAAATGGGAAATTGCGGACCGCGTCCGGCTGAGGCGCCTGCGGATAGCGGGCGGCGACCAGCGCCTCGACCTCTCGCTTCGACCTTCCCTCGGCGAGGGCGAGCCACTCGCCGACGTTTTTGCGCTCGAGCCAAGGCGAGAGGACGACCAAAGATGAGGCGGAGACGCGCCTGCGGGCGAGAGCCTCGCGCGCCTGCGGAAACGCGCGAATGACCCGCGCGACGCGGATGCGGCGGTACGACTCGGCCTCCTCGAAACCCAGGACCATGGTGCAGTACTCGTACAGCGAACGATGGCCCTCCTCGAGGCACAGGCGTCGGGCGTCGAACTCCGCGAGATGCTCGAGCAGCCGCATCTCGTTATGGCGCGCGTGGTCCGCGAGGAATTTCGTCTCCCGTATCAGGTCCGCGTCTTTCAGCGCCTCGCATGATGTCAGGCCACCCTCTTCGTTCATGGTTCGACCTCCTTGAAAATTATCGGCTCTTCCCGGGAAGAGTCGGCCCCAACTCTTCCCGGGAAGAGTTCGGCGCGAAAAGCCGCCGCCGGCGGCCGCGGCCCTCACCTACTAGACGATTGGCCCCCCCAAAAAGTTGCATGCCGTACACTTGTTCGAGTGCGTCGAAATGCTATACTGTCCGCCATGGACGTCATTCGCGTCGTCGGCGCGCGCCAGCACAACCTCAAGAACGTCAGCCTCGACATCCCCCGCGGCAAGATCGTGGTGGTGACGGGCCTGTCGGGCTCGGGGAAGTCCTCGCTCGCCTTCGACACGCTCTACGCCGAGGGCCAGCGCCGCTACGTCGAGTCCTTGTCGGCCTACGCCCGGCAATTCCTGGAGCTGATGGACAAGCCGGACGTCGACCTCATCGAGGGCCTTTCCCCCGCGATCGCGATCGAGCAGCGCAACCCATCCCATAACCCGCGCTCGACCGTCGCCACCGTCACCGAGATCTACGATTATCTTCGTCTGTTGTACGCGCGCGTGGGCCATCCCCATTGCCCCAATTGCGGCTCCCCGATCAAGAAGCAGTCGGCCCAGGCCATCGTCAACGAGGTCATTCGCACGCGCGCCGGCCAGTCCGTCGCGATCTACGCTCCCCTCGTGCAGGCCCGCCCCGGCACGTACGAGGACCTGTACAAGCGCCTGCAGAGATCCGGTTTCGTGACGGCGCGGACCAACGGCACGGTGCACGAGCTGGCCTCGCCGCCCAAGCTCGACCGCTACAAGAAGCAGACCATCGAGCTGTTCGTCGACAAGCTGAAGGTCTCGGCGGAGGACAAGCAGCGGCTCAACGACTCCATCGAGATCGCGCTCAAGGAATCCCGCGGCCTCGTGAGGATTGAGCCTTCCAACGACCCGGGCGCCGGCAGCCTTCACTCCGAGCACCACGCCTGCCCCAAATGCGGTCTGTCGCTGCCCGAGATCGAACCCCGCCTCTTCTCGTTCAATTCTCCCTATGGAGCGTGCGCGACCTGCGACGGCCTGGGCGTGAAGACGAGCGTCGACGAGGAGCGCATCATCCCGGATCCGACGAAGTCCATCGAGGACGGCGCCATCGTCGCCTGGTCCGACCCGGTCACCACGCGCACCAACCGCTGGAAGAAATCTTGGTCGGGCTACTACACCGAGATTCTCGAGCAGATCTGCGCGCAGTTCTCGATCCCGCTCGATAAGCCGTGGAGCAAGCTCACGGACAAGCAGAAGGAGATCATCCTTCACGGCGGCGGCACGTATACCCCGTCGTGGGCGAAGAACCCGCAGGACTTCGAGGGCGTCATCAAGAACCTCGAGCGCCGCATCAAGGAAAGCGAGTCCGATTTCGTCAAAGGAGCGATCGCCGAGCGCTTCATGGGCCGCGCGCTCTGTCCGTCGTGCAAGGGCGCGCGCTTGAAGGCGGAGGCGATCGCCGTCAAGATCGGCGGGCTCGGGATCGATAAAATCGTCGAGCTGTCCGTGGAGAACGCCCGGGCGTTCTTCAAGGAGCTGAAGCTCAGCGACACCGAGCGCACGATCGCCAAGCAGGTCATGAAGGAGATCGTGTCGCGCATCGACTTCCTCTCCGCCGTCGGCCTCGACTACCTGACCCTCGACCGCGCCTCGGAGACGCTCGCCGGCGGCGAGGCCCAGCGCATCCATCTCGCGACGCAGATCGGATCGGGGCTCACGGGCGTGATGTACGTATTGGACGAGCCTTCGATCGGCCTTCATCCGCGCGACAACACGAGGCTTTTAACGACCTTGCGCCGGCTGCGAGACCTCGGCAATACGTTGATCGTCGTGGAGCACGATGAGGAGACGATTCGCTCCGCCGACTGGATCGTGGACCTCGGGCCCGGCGCCGGGGTGCACGGCGGCAAGATCGTCGCTGAGGGCAAGATCGGGGACATCTTGAAGGCCAAGGAGTCCGTGACCGGGGCGTATCTGCGCGGCGAGGGCCTGCGCCCCCCGCTGTCGAAAGGCCGCCCGCCCAAAGGCTGGCTCAAGGTGCGCGGCGCCCGGCAGTTCAATCTCAAGAATATCGACGTCGACGTGCCCCTCGGGGTGATGGTCTGCGTCACCGGCGTCTCGGGCTCGGGCAAGTCGACGCTCGTGCACGAGGTGATCTATAAGACGCTCGCCCGGCAGCTCAACGACGCGAAGGACGAGCCCGGCAAGGTCAAGAGCGTCTCCGGCGTCGAGAATCTGGACAAGATCATCCTCGTGGACCAGACGCCGATCGGCCGGACGCCGCGCTCGAACCCCGCCACCTACACCGGGCTCTGGGGGCCCGTGCGCGACCTGTTCGCGATGCTCCCCGCCGCGAAGGCGCGCGGCTACAAGCCGGGGCGCTTCTCGTTCAACGTGAAGGGCGGCCGCTGCGAGAACTGCGAGGGCGACGGGATGCTCCAGATCTCGATGCAGTTCCTGCCGGACGTCTACGTCCAGTGCGACGAGTGCAAGGGGCAGCGCTTCAACGACGAGACTTTGTCCGTCCGCTACAAGGGCAAGTCGATCGCCGAGGTCCTGGCGATGACCGTTTCCGAGGCGCGCGTGTTCCTCGGGACGTACACGAAGATGACGCGCGTGCTCAAGACGCTTGAGGACGTCGGCCTCGGCTATGTCGGCCTCGGACAGTCCGCGACGACCTTGTCGGGCGGCGAGGCGCAGAGGGTCAAGCTCGCCACCGAGCTCTCCCGCAGGGGCACCGGACGGACCCTCTACGTCCTTGATGAACCGACGACCGGCCTCCACTTCGCCGACGTCGCCAAGCTCCTCGAGGTCCTGCACCGGCTGACCGACCAAGGCAACACGGTGCTCGTCATCGAGCACAACACCGACGTGATGCGCTCCTCCGACTGGATCCTCGACCTCGGCCCCGAGGGCGGCGACAAGGGCGGAGAGCTCGTCGCGGCCGGGCGCCCGCGGGACATCGTCAAGGTCAAGGCGTCGCACACGGGCCGCTACCTCGAGCTGCCCGACTCCGTCGCGGCTTAATTCTTCGCGAACCGGACGCGCAGCAGGTAGTACTCGTTGATCGGGCGATCGTCGCGCAGGCCTTCGCCGTTCGGAAGGATGAGCCGGTCGATCGGGATTTCCGCGCCGAGCAAAGCCTGGAACTGCTTGATCCCCGTTTTCCGCGGCCCCATCTCCAGCAGGTCTTGGACGGCGGCCGGAGGCATGCGGGCCGTCAATTCGGCCGCGGTGTAAGACGGAATCGGCGCGCGGCTGGCGAGGCAGTGCCAGCCCCAGCCTTCGACGGAGCGGAACACGCGCACGTAGGGGAAGCTGTTCTTGAGCGCCTTGGCGAAGGCGGAGATCACGGCCGGCTCCAGCGGCTCCATGATCCATTGCTGCAGAATCCCGTCCGGCTGAAGGCGGCTCTTGGCCGCGGCGTAGAATTCCTCGGAATACAGGAAGCTCGTGCCCGCCGCGGTCATCGGCGGCGCGGGATCCATCGTGATGACGTCGAACCGCTCGCTCGTGCGCGCCAGGAACCGGCGGCCGTCGTCGATCACGACGCGGGCGAAGGGCGAAGCGGCCACCCGCGCCGCGTCGTCGTGGAAGAACCCGAAGAAGCCCGGCACGCTCGGGACCAGCTCGACCGCGGTCGACGGGATGCCCCAGGAGACGAGCGAACGGAAGGTCGTGCCCATGCCGAAGCAGATCACCAGGGCGTTTTTCGCCGGCCGGGGCAGGAAGGCGAGCGGCAGGTGGGCCATGAACTTGGTGATGGGCGTGAGCCGGGTCATGCCGATGTTGTTGACCTGCAGGACGCGTTCCAGGCCCGTGCCCGACACCGACACGGACGCCTGATAGTCGCGCTTGATCTCGACGTTGTCGTTGAGCATCTTCACCGCGTCGTCGAAGGAGTTGGAGAAGACGGCCATCAGAACCGCCAGCGCCGCCGCCGCGCCGAAGAGCGGCATCGAGGTGAGGCGGCCGAGCCTGAGCGCGCCGCCGCGCTGACGGCGGGCGGCGAAGAGGCCGGCGAGGAAGA
>JAHFCD010000249.1 GCA_023249695.1 Elusimicrobiota bacterium | reverse complement strand
TGGTGGAGCAGGCCCACGACCCCGGGCTCGAGCTGAATGAACAGGCCGTAGGGCTCCTTGCGCGTGATCTTCCCCTCCACGATTTGGCCGGGAGCGTACTTGGACCAGGGGTCCTGGACCGCGGGAGCCGCCGGGGTGGCGGGCCGCTCGGTCACCTGCTTGAGAGACAGCGAGAGCTTCAGGCGGCCGTCGACGGTCTCGCGGGCGAGAAGCTTGACCGAGATCGCCTGCCCGACGCTCAGGATCTCCGAAGGCGACGCGATCCGGGACCACGCCACCTCGGAGACGTGCAATAGCCCTTCGACGCCGGGGACGAGCGCGACGAAGGCCCCGAACTTCTCCAGGCGGACGACCGTGCCGGTCACGACGGCGCCGTCCGGGTTCGCCGCGAGAAAGGCGTTCGAGGACAGAGCCTGCTCTTCTTCGAGGAGCTTGCGCCGGGAGACGACGACATTCCGTCCGTCCTCGCCGAACTCGGTCAGGACGAAGGTGAAGGTCTTGCCGATGAACTCGGCGCCGGTCTCGACGCGCTTCGTATCGATCTGGCTGATCGGGCAGAAGGCGGTCTTGCCCTTGACGCTCACGCGGAAGCCGCCCTTGCAGGCCTCGACGACGCGGCCTTCGACGGGCCGCTTGAGCTCGAACGCTTCTTTGAGATCCTGCGCGATGTTCTTGTCGGTGGGATTCTTCGACAGCCGGATCTGGTTCGCGCGTATCGAGGTCACGTACAGGTCGAGCGCGTCCCCCGGGCGGACGGTCGGAAGTCCCTCGGCATCGCGGAATTCGGCGCTGGCGACGACGCCTTCGCGTCCGGGCCCGATCGCCACCTGGGAGTCCTCCCGGCCCACGGCCAGGAGCTCTCCGCGCACCTTGTCCCCGACCTCGAAAATCTTCTCCGCCGCCTCCAGGGATTGGTCCAGCAGCGAAGAGAAGTCCTCCGACGAGTCATCGTGATCGAGCATGCAGATATTATGTCTTATAAAACGGAAAATTCCCGCTCAGTCTCCCACCGCCTCGGCGCTCAAGGCGAAAACCCGGCGAAGCTCGGCGTTGGAGAGCTCGGTGAGCCAGCCTTCCCCGGCGCCGACGATCCGCTCCGCGACGTCCTTCTTGCGCTCGAGCATCGCGTCGATCTTCTCCTCCAGCGTCCCGGCGCAGATGAATTTGTGGACCTGGACGTTCCGCGTCTGGCCGATGCGGAAGGCCCGGTCCGTGGCCTGGTTCTCCACCGCCGGATTCCACCAACGGTCGTAGTGGAAGACGTGGGTGGCGCGAGTCAGATTAAGGCCCGTTCCGCCGGCCTTGAGCGAGAGGACGAAGACGGCGGGACCTTCGCCCTCGGCCTGGAAACGCTCCACCATGAGGTCGCGCGCGGCTCGGGGCGCGCCGCCATGCAGGAACAGGACCTCGCGGCCGAAGGTCTCCCCGATATGGCGCTGGAGCATGCGGCCCATTTCGGCGTACTGGGTGAAGACGAGCGCCCGCTCGCCCGATTCGAGAACTTCGTCGAGCATCTCGCAGAGGCGCGCGAGCTTGCCGGAGCGGCCCTCGAGCGGGGAGCCGTCGCCCAGGAAATGAGCCGGATGGTTGCAGATCTGCTTCAGCCTGGTCAACGCGGCGATGATGAGGCCGCGGCGCTGGATGCCGTCGGAGCCTTCGATGACGGCCTCCGCCTCCCGCCCCACGGCGGCGTACAGAGAGGCCTGCTCCTTGGTCAGATTGCAGAAGACCTTCATCTCGAGCTTGTCGGGCAAATCCCGGATGATCGACTTGTCGGTTTTAAGCCGGCGCAGTACGAAGGGCCGGGTGAGGCGCGCGAGCCGCTCGGAGGCTTCCTTGTCGCCCGCGATTTCGATCGGCCCAAAGAAGTTC
The DNA here is from genome assembly GCA_023249695.1 of Elusimicrobiota bacterium. Classification (GTDB taxonomy): domain Bacteria; phylum Elusimicrobiota; class Elusimicrobia; order UBA1565; family UBA9628; genus GWA2-66-18. The sequence goes on along the minus strand of JAHFCD010000249.1, from coordinate 2,885 downwards.
TTTTTGAAATCCGACTGGCTTCCCAGCAGGCCCGGGTTGAGGAACTCCATGATGGACCACAGGTCGCCCACGTGGTTCTCGACCGGGGTGCCGGTCAGCGCAATCCGGTAGTCGGCCTGAAGCGCGCGGGCCGCGCGCGCCTGAAGGGTCTGCGGGTTCTTCACGTTTTGCGCCTCGTCGAGGATGACGCCGCCCCAATGAATCTCTCGCAAAGTCTCGAAGTCGCGCGCCAGCAGCGCGTAGCTCGTGACCACGACGGCGTGCTTGGCGACGCTGCGCTTGAACGCCGCCTTCCTTTCCCGGTCGACTCCGTGATGGACCAGGACCGGCAAGCCGGGCGTGAAGCGCTCCGCCTCCTTCTTCCAGTTCGAGACGACGGACAGCGGGCAGGCGATCAGGACGGGCCGGCGGACTCCGGCCTCGCGGTCGCTCAGGATCAAGGCCAGGGCCTGGACGGTTTTGCCCAAGCCCATGTCGTCGGCGAGGCAGGCCCCCAGGCCGTACTGGCGCAGAAACGCGAGCCAGGAGAAGCCCCGAACCTGATAGGGCCGCAGGCGGCCGGAGAGCTTTTTAGGCGGACGGAGGGTTTCATAGCGCGCTTTGCCCTGAATGCGGTCCAGAAAACGCCCGAGCTCGCCCTCCGCCGAGATATCCTGGACCCCGAGTCCGGGCGGAACCTCGCCGCCGCCCAGGGACATGCGAACCAGATCGCGAAGGGTCGACTGCTCCTTATTTTTCCAAAACTCCATCGCCGTCCGGATATCGTCGCCGCTGGCTTCGACCCAACGCCCGCGCAGACGCACCAAGGGCTCCTTGAGGCTCGCCAGGGCGGCGAGCTCTTCCCCGGTCAGCTTTTCCGGGCCGAGCGCGACCTCCCAGTCCAGGCGGATCACATCGTCGAGAGAAAACCCCGAGGCGCCCTGCATCCCGGGCCGCGACGCCCTGGCCCGCGCCGCGAGTCGGGGCCTGCCGCCCTTGCGCGTCCACCAGGCGGGAAGCAGAACGCCGAAACCGGCCGCCTCCAACGCGGCGGCCCGCGACGTCAGAAACTCATGCGCCCCGCGCGTGTCGAGCTCGTAGCCGTCCGGCGCGACCGCCCCCAGGCCAAGCCTGATGTCGGGGCAGATTCTCGCCGCCTGCTCCAGGGCCCCGAGCAGCTTCTCTCGAAGCTCGTAGCCCTCACGCCGGAGAATTTTCGGGGCCCGAGGGCCGGCGCCCAAGGCGAGGCCGGGAGGCAGGAGAAGACCGGGATCGGTCGTCGACCGAAGCAGATAGCTCACCCGCCACGGGCCTTCCGGATTCTCGGGCTCCTCCAGACGGAAGCACAGCTTGAATGGGCCCGCGGCCTGCTCCGGAATTCCCGGGGAACGGGCGCCGGCGATTGCCCGCTCGCCGCGCATGAGGTGAGCGATGATTTCGCGGATGAATTCGGAGAGGGCGTCCGGACTCGTTTCGCCGCCCGGAAGGCGCGCCGCGAGTTCCCGGAATGTCTGCTCGTCCGAGCCCGTATAAATCGGCTTCCAGTAGGACCGGAACCGGTTGTTTTCGAGGGCATAGCCCGGAACGACTCTCTGCCGGACCACGAGCGCGGCGCAAAACTCCAGGACGGAGGCCCAGAAAGCCAGATCCGGACCGATGAGCGCGCATTGAGCCGCGACGCTCTTGGCGGCGCCGGCCGCCAGAAAATCGACCGCCTCGTCCGTCTCGAGCGCGACGGCATGCTCGAATCCGGGCGCGACGGTTTCGAACAGAAGCGGCCTGTCGATGCCCGCCGCTCGCAGCGCGGCCCTCAACAATTCAGGATCGGCGCCTTGGGCGTCGGGAGCCGCGCCCCACACGAACAGGCGCCCGCGAAGAAAACCGGCGTGGAGATTAATCACTGGGCTGTAATGATATCTGTTCCCCGCCCAAACTTGATGATGACGCCGAGGAGTTTCGTGTTTTCAGAAGATCAACGGCAGCTCGAGCGTTTGAAGCGCCGCGGCTCGGCGCTTCAGCTTCGGCTCGGGCGCCGGCGCCAAGCCGTCCAAGATCTCCCACGCGGCCCGCTCGAGAAGCTCCAGGTACTTCTTGACGTCGTACTCGAGCCCGTTCTCCATCAGGCTCAGGGGCTTCGAGCGCCACTCCTTCACGGCATCGGCGGCGTTCGTGATCACGTAGCGGACGGTCTCGCCCACGTGCAAAGTCACCCCCGCCGCGGCCAGCTGCTTCGCCGCCAAGGATGAGACCGTGTCGTGGACGTAGTCCCCGGGCTCTCTCGACAAATGGAAGGAGATCGCCAGCTCGTCGGCCGTGACCCGGCCTTCGCGCAGGCGCAGACGGTACTCCTCGACGGCCTCAAGCAGAACGGGAACCAACGCCTTCAAATCCCCGCCGGGAGAGACCTTCGCCAAGATCTCGAGCAGCTCCTTCTGCATCGCCTTGAGAAGGCCCGGCGTGTCGCGGCGGCGCGAAGCGATGCCCCGGATCTTGAGCTCGCCGTTCGTGAACGCGCCGAAATAGCGCCCGGGCACGCCCGAGCGCGCGTCCTCCTTGGAGGGGCAGTAGCGTATCCACTCGTAGACGCCCTCGAGCGCCAGCGGGCACTCGGCTTCCTTCTCGATGGCCAGGCGCAGCTCCTCGAGGTCGGCTCCGGGCTTTACCGCGATCCAGATCGCGTCGACGAGGGCGTGGAGCAGGTGGTAGCCGCGGCTCTCGACCGAGTCCTTGGCGCGCAGCAGGACCTCGCGGCCCCACGCGGTCACGCACTCGTGCGCCTCGATCTTGCCGAAGCGCGCGTTCTTGAAGCCGAGATAGCCGAAGCAGGTGACGAGGCACCACTTGTGGGCGGCCGCGCGTCGTTTGTGGTCCGCCGCGTCCGGCCCGCCCGCTTGAGCCAGCGCTTT
>JAHFCD010000248.1 GCA_023249695.1 Elusimicrobiota bacterium | reverse complement strand
TTGAAGCGGAGACGCGAAGCAGGCTATCGCCAGTTGACCGCAAAGAGTCGCGCCAAACGAATATTTTCGGATAGTCATTCCCACTTGCATGTAGCCGGGCGTTATCTTACTCCTTTTCATGCGGCGATGCTTTTTGGGAAATACGGTTTACATTGACGCCGAGCAACGGCCACTTCGATCCTTCGTAACGGTGAAAATATTCGGCCGCCGGCATGTCCTCGACTTGGGCCGAAGCGTGAGCGTGGCGAATAAACGGGCCGTCGTGTTTTTGCACGATTAGAGCCTGGTGGGAGATAATCACCGGTTTGTCCGGCATGTCTTGGCGAACGAGGTTGATAATCGATCCGGATGGGATTTCTTTGAGGAATTGGGAGAAGAGTTCGGTGGGAATGTAAGGGAGTGCTGCTTTCTGGTCCGGCATTCTTTCGCCGAGGGCTCTGAATCGTGTTAGGAGCAACTCCTTCTCGGACGGAGATCCGGGGAAATCCTTGAGGTCGTCGAGCGTTTTCTTCGCGTACCAATCATGTTTCGAGATGGTCTTCGTCGCGACGCCGGTTTGGCTTCCGGCGACGCGGCGCGTGATGTCCTCAAGGTAGCCTGCCGTCGAATTGTTGGAAATCCAGTCGACCTCGGTGAAGTGGTTCCTGGTCTCATACGAGATTATCCCGTCCTTGTAGCGAATGTTTTGGAGGAGTATGAGGGCGCGTTTAAGATCCGGCTCCAGCGAGAGGGCCATTACCTGCTCGACGAACGTCGTGCAATCTGCCGCTCGGAAATCGACGAGGGGGTCCTGGTCGAACTTTCCCGTCGGTCCTTCGCCGAGAGGTCCCAGGCGGTAAGGCGTGCCGAGAAAGCCGGCGCTCACCGCCTCGACTCGGGATGTTAGCGAAGGGTTGCTGTCGTGGATCGTCTTTACGGCGACGGCAATCTCAGGCTCGCTCATCTGCACAAACGGTTTTGGCTCTGTGGTGGCCCCGTTGATGCTCGAGATCAGGAGCATGAGCGCGGTGGCGCTCAGCAGCGGCGTCGTATTCAGACGGATATTCATTGGGCCCTCATTGGTATTGGAGATATTTCGCGCGCGTCTTCAAAAAACGATCGTCGTCGCGCCGCCAGTCTTCGACCAACTCGCGCACGGGACGGCCTTTGGCGAGTTGCCGTCGAATCTCAGGATCTCCGACTGCGTCTTCCCAATCTTTCCACGCGGACACAGGCTCCTTCCGTTTGGTGAATACTCGTTGGAGCCAAGTGCGGTCATCCTGTTTTTGCGGAGGTTCTTCTAAGAGGAGTCTTTCAGGGTAGAGCTGATTCAATGCTTCTAAAGCGTAAAATGAAACGGCAAAAAGGGGCGCATGAACATGATCCAGGATATGAACTTGTACACCCTGGCAGGGCTGTCCTTTGTGGCCGGCATAAAACGGCTTATAGGCGGTCGGTCGAAAATGAAGTCCCGGGAGTTCCAGGGCGTTAAGTTTAGAGGCCAGGCGTTCTCCGTCGATCCATGGAGCGCCGTATAGTTCGAAGGGCAGTGGGTAGCCCACGCCGTTACTCAGGGCGGGTCCCGCCAGCCCGGTCATCGGATAAAAAAACGCGGTTTCCGCGTGCGGAATGTGCGGCGAAGTCGCGACCCAGGGAAGACCGGTGTCCGTGAATGTCATGTCTCGCTTCCAGCCTTTGAGCGGGATGACGGTCAAATCCACGCGTTTGCCGTTGGCGAGCCAGCCCTCATCGTTGATCATCCTTGCCAACTCACCGGGGGTCATGCCGTAGATGTAGGGCACGCGCAGCCAGCAGACGAACGAGCGCGTCCAGCCTTCGGGCGGAATGTTGCCTTCAACGCGCAGCCCTCCCAGCGGCGCCGGGCGATCGAGTACGAGGAATGGTATTCCGGCCTCCGCGGCGGCCTCCATCGCCAGCGCAAGAGTGGTGACATAAGTGTAGGAGCGCGCTCCTAGGTCCTGAACATCGTAGACCAAAACATCTACGCCCTTCAGCATCTCGGGTGTCGGCTTGGCGGATCTCCCGAAAAGTGAATAGACAGGCAGCTGGGTCTTCGGATCGCGCTCATCGACCACCGATTCACCCGCATACGCGGCGCCGCGTATGCCGTGCTCCGGCCCCATGAGCGCGATTAGCGTCACGCCGGTCGCGAGAAAGAGCGCGTCTGCCGTCGACGCGAGTTGCGCCGTCACGGCCGCCGGATGCGTGATCAGCGCGATTTTTTTCCCGCGCAGTTCGACGGCGCCGCCGGCCAGGAGAACATCGATGCCGGTCAGGACGCGGGAGGGCTCAGAATCGGCGGGAACGGAAAAAAGCAATACCAGCGCGGCCGCGAGCGCTCGTTTCATGGCCTCATTCTACCAACTTCCCGGAGGACTAGTCCTGAGTGTTTGGCGGCTGGCTCGCCCAAAAAGGACGGCCGCCGAGCGCGGCGCGCAGGGTCTTTCGAATCGACGGGCGCCCGATCCAGGGCCAGCCGACGAGACGCGGGTTCTGCATCAGATGGTCGGTGCCCGCGATGACATGCACGGTCCCGCCCGTCGCGTCGGCGTCCGCAGCGGCTTTGGCGACGGCGCGGTTGAGGTCGCCGTTGCGGGTCACGATGGCCGCGCGCCAGAGCTCCGAGAAGCTCCGCCAGGCGACGAGCGCCGCGCGCGCGAACTCCCGGTAGTAGGTCCAGCCGCGCGACTCGCCGTGCGCGAGGCGATTGAGCTCCAGCAGGTCCATGTGATGCTGGAGCAAGGGGTGCTTCGACGCGTCGTAGTTGTCGAAAACGTCCCAGCCGCGCACCTCGACGTCGCCGCTCGCGATGCCTTTCGCCGTCAGGCCGTTGGGTTCGAGGCCGCGATCTGAGAGATACTTGACCGCCTCCCAGCCGCGCAGGCTCCAGCCGGTATAGCCCTCGACGAGGACGAGGACCGGCTTGCCGGTTCTCGCGTCCTCCACCAGGCGCTTCATGTTGGCGGCGATGAGGCCTCCGTCGGTGTGGCGCTCTCCATAGAAGTGAATGCGGGCGTCCTCGCGCTTGGCCGCGCCGGCCAGCTCGAAGCCCTTCGCATAGGCGCTGCTCTTGTCCGACAGCACGCGGCGGATCAGCGTGTCGAGCGGCGGCAGTCCGTGATTTGGCGACTCCTCGATGGGCTTCCAGCCGAAGATGCTTCCGGGCACGCTGACGGACGCGTAGCCGTTGGGGTCCTCCGGATGCACCTCGGCCGGGGCGAGCGCCGTCGGAATTTCCTGCGGCGCGACCGATTCCTCGACCTGGGAGGCGAAGAGCTTGGCGTCGGCCACGATCGCCTCGAGCGTGCCCTTCGACGCGGCGATGCTCATTTCTTGGTCGAAGACCTGCCACACCGCGAGCGCGCGGCGGAGGCTGTCGGCGAGCGGTTTGTCCCCAGGTATCAAGGCGCGCGCGAACCGCACGACCTGCGCCGAAATCTCGCGCGCGGCCTCGGCCGCGGCGGGCGTCGGGGCAGCGGGCGCGCCGGCGCGGGCTTCCTCGAGCAGGCCCAGGAAATCGGCGCCGCTCATGGTTCCCGCTTTCAGCCCTTTCGCCGCGCCGAGGTCGTCGGCGCGCGACGCCAGGCCTTGCGAGACGCCGGCGGCGTAGGCGAGCTCCGCGGGAGAGGCCGCTTCGTCGGCCGCGGACGGCGCGGACAGGGCGGCGCCGGTCAGAAGGGCCTCGATGTCGCGGCCGGACGTCAGCGCGGAGGCGCCGGAGGCCGGGTTATCGCCGAGGGCCGCGACGGCCTTTGTGATCCCGGCGTGGAGCTCGGCGACCTGGACGGTCAGTGGGGCGCGGGCGATGGCGACGACGGGCTTCAACGCGGGCGCGGCGAGGAAGGGCGCGGGGACGGGAAGCGCGAACGCGGCCGCGGGCGACATGGAAATCGAGAGCGAGGCCGGCAGGGTCGGAGTCAGGAGCAGGCCCGGCGCCGGCGCGGCGCCGAAAGCGAGCGCGGGGAGTCCGATGCGCGGCACGGCCGCGGGCGCCGCGACGCGCGTCTGCGCCGAGGCGGGCGCGGCGAGCAGAAGGGAGGCGAGTAGCGCGGAGATCGTCATCCGATCTCCATTATAAGGGAACGCCTTATATTGACCTGGGCCGAAGGTCCCGGAGAATCTAACGGAAAGGACCTAGGCGTGATAATGGCCGGGAAGAATTCAACGAATTCACTGGCCTGACACCTATCGCTGCAGGGCGGCGAGGATGGCGCGGGCGAAGTCGGAGAGGGAGGGGTCGCGGGCGCCCATGACGATGACGAGATCGGCCTCGCGCGCTTCGGCCGCGATGAGGGGGACGATCACGGCGCGGTCGGGGACGTGGAAGGCGTTCAGGCCTTTGGCGCGCAGGGGCGCGACGACGTCGTTCGAGGAGATGTCCTTGCTGGCGGTGCCGCCGACGTAATAGATATCGGGAAGCCAGAGACGGTCGCCGGGGCGCAGGCCCGAAGCGAAGGCCGCGATGAGCTCGTTCTTGAGGTGGCGCGTCGGCGCGAAGCCGTGGGGCTGATAGACGGCGAGGATGCGCGGAGCGCGCAGGCGGGCGGCGGTCAGGGTCGCCGCGATTTTCGCGGGATTATGCGCGAAGTCGTCGACGACCTCGACTCCGCGCGCGGTCCCCAGGCTTTGGAAGCGGCGCGCGACGCCCTGGAAGCCGGCGAGCGCGCGGCTGCAGTCGGCGAGGCTGACGCCCTCGTTGACGCAGGCGGCGACGGCGGCGACGGCGTTCTCGGCGTTATGCGCGCCCGGCACGGGAAGGGT
>JAHFCD010000247.1 GCA_023249695.1 Elusimicrobiota bacterium | reverse complement strand
TCGTCCAAGCGAGGCTTGAAGTACTCGATGAATTCCGTCGTGCGCTTGAGCCACTCCGGGCCCGCGTCCACCATCACGCCGCCGAGGCGGATGTAGTTGTAGGTCAGGCGCGCGCCGCAGGACATCTCGAAGAGGTCGAGCACCAGCTCGCGCTCGCGGAAGGCGTACAGGAACGGGGTGTAGGCGCCGAGATCGATGCCGTAGGTTCCGAAGAAGAGCAGGTGCGAGGCGATGCGGTTCATCTCGCACATGATCACGCGCAGGGCGTCGGCGCGCGGGGTCGCCTTGACGCCCATGAGCTTCTCGGCGGCGAGGCAGAAGACCAGATTGTTGGGCATCGCCGAGACGTAGTCCCAGCGGTCGGTGAGCACCACGCAGTGATGGTAGTTGCGCACCTCGGCGAGCTTCTCGGTGCCGCGGTGCAGGTAGCCGATGTCGGGCACGGCCTTGACGATGACCTCGCCGTCGATCGTGAGGCCGATGCGCAGGACGCCGTGGGTGGACGGGTGCTGGGGACCGAGGTTGATGAAGAGCTGGTCGGTCTTGAGCCCTTCCGGGCGAGCGGCCGCGTCGGCGGCGGGAGTCAATGTGTTACTCATCGAAGCGGTCCTTGATGTGGGCGTAGTCTTTGCGCAGGGGGTGCCCCACGGTGAAATCGGGGGTCAGGATCTTGATCAGGTTCGGGTGGCCGTCGTAGCGGACGCCGAGCAGGTCGAAGGTCTCCCGCTCCTGCCAATCGGCGCTCTTGAACAAAGGCACGAGGCTGGGGACGCTGACGCCCTCGCGGGCGATCTCGAGCCGCACGAACACGCGCGCGCGCTCCGAGACGGAGAAGAACACGTAGAGCAGATCCATCACCGGGCGGTACGGATAGCCGGCCGTCGCGGCGGCCTCGATCTGCGGCGTCGCCCCCTCCGGGAGAAAAGGGTTGAAGTTTTGCTGGCGGATGAACCCCTTCATGTCCACGGGGCCGAGCAGGTCCGTCGCGGTGACCGTCTCGAGCATGTCGAACGAGGAATCCTTGAGCCACTGGGCGAAAGGAACGAGCTCATCCTTGGAGGAAAGACGCACGGTGAGGTAATCCTTGACCTGCACCGCGGCCTTCTCGACCTTGGGGAACCGGGACTGGATCTTGGCGAAAATGTCTTCGTTGGTCATGTTAGGCGTTGATGTCGCGGCTGCCCTTTTCCTGCTGGGGCGTCGCGAGTCCCTTCTTGAGCGACATCTTGGCGATCTTTTCCTGGAGCTTGACGACGGCGTACTGCAGCGCCTCGGGGCGCGGCGGGCAGCCGGCGATGTAGACGTCTACGGGGACGATGCGGTCCACGCCCTTGAGCACGGAGTACGAGTCGTAGTAGGGGCCGCCGCAGTTGGCGCACGAGCCCATCGAGATCACGAAGCGGGGCTCGGGCATCTGGTGGTAGATCTCGAGGATCGGCTCGGCCATCTTCTTGCAGACGGTGCCGGCGACGATCATCACGTCGGCCTGGCGCGGGCTCGCGCGCGGGATGACGCCCATGCGGTCGAAGTCGAGGCGCGACGCGTAGGACGCCATCATCTCGATGGCGCAGCAGGCGAGCCCGAACGTCATCGGCCACATCGACTGCTTGCGGCCGAGGTCGATGAAGTAATCGGAGGTCGTCAGGAGGAGTTCCCCTCCCGGCAGGCCCTTGGTCAGTCCCGGCAGCTTCTCGAGAATCATAGCCATGGTTTTATTCCCAGCTCAGCGCGCCCTTGCGCCAGGCGAACGCGAGGCCCAGGAGCAGGATCGCGACGAATACGCCCATTTCGACGAGGGCCAAAGAACCGAGCTCGCGCGCGGTGACGGCCCACGGGTAGACGTAGAGGACCTCGACGTCGAAGAGCACGAACAGCAGCGCGAAGACGTGGAAGCGGATGTTGAGCTTGACCTCGGTCGAGCCGACCGCGGGGATGCCGCACTCGTAGGTGCTTTCCTTGCGGGCGTACGGGACGCTCGCCCGCAGGACCTTCGCCGCGCCCAGGGTCACCGCGGCGAAGCCGACGGCGACGATGACGAAGGCATACACGACCGCATAGGCGCTCATCATTTCGCTTTCCTCTGTATAAGAACTTTAAAGACCTCGCCCATCCCTTCGGGATGGATGAGGGTCTTGAGCTTGGCGCGCTCGCGGTAGGAGGCGCTGTCGTCGCCGGCGGCGGCCTCGATCCAGGAAAGCAGCCCGCCCTCGATCAGGAATTTAGACTGGCTCTCGTACGACTCGAGCGAAAGGCCGGCCGCCTCGCCCGACCCGATCAGCGCTTCGAAGTCCACGGAGGCGGTGAGGTCCTGGGCGCCGGGCTCGCGCGTCAGCTCGGTCTCGACGGCATGACGGTGGAACGCGCGCGGAGGATTGGCGGTGCCGGGCGCGAAGCGCTTGCCGTAGTCGATGGAAACGATGAAGCCTTCCTCGACCCGGCTCGAGGCGTCCTTGAGCCAGGCCTTGGCCTCGAGGCCGACGGCGTGGCGCTCGCCTTCCTGAAGCGAGCCGGTCATCGCGGCGGCGTGGGCGGCGAGCTCGGGCCGCGACAGGGGGCCGCACACCGCGCGGTCGGCGCCGTCGATGAAGACCTCGAGCACCTTCCCCTCCCGCCCTTCAAGCAGATGAACCGGCAGGGCGTCGAGGAGCTCGTTGGAGTAGAGCACGCCGGAGAACGGCGCGACCTTCGCGATCTCCGTGTAAGCGGTCACGTTGACTCCGAAGGCGTTAAGGCGGCGGACGGCGGTCGTCAAGTCCTTGCGGCCGCGCTCGATGAGAATAAAAGACACCCGTGCCGCGAGGCCCGGGTGTTTTTCTCGCAGGCGCCGCGCGACCTGGCAGGCCAACGTCCCGTCCCCGCATCCGGCTTCGACGAGGTGAAGCCGGCGTTCCGGCTCGGTCTTCGCCGTCCGCTCGAGGAGAAGCGCCAGCCGGTCGGCCAGGACCGCCCCGAATGCGGCATGAAGCTCGGGCGCGGTGTAGAAGTCCGCGGCTTTCTCGCGGATAGAATAATAGCCCCGTTCAGGGTCGTATAGCGCGGACTCCATGAAGTCCCTGAACGAGCGCATCGCCGATGCCTTAGGCGAGGTCTTCGACGCCGAGCGTCTTCTTCTTGCCTTCGGCCTGGACCTTCTGGATCGAAGACTTCACGGCCGCCTCGATCTTCGCGGACAGGGCGTCGATGTAATCGCCGCCGGTGCGGAGTCCGGCTTCCTTGACGAGCTTCTTGACCTTGCTGGCAACAACGAGGGCTTCGGCCATGGCTTATCTCCTTAATGTCGCACGAAAGATAACGAATTTAAACAGAAATGACATGCCCGGACATTGACCTAGATCAACGTCCGGGCGTCTTACTCGTCTTCCAAATCTTGGCGCCGGGAAGGATCGAACTTCCGACATGACGCTTATGAAACGTCCGCTCTACCACTGAGCTACGGCGCCGCAAGACCGGCATTCTACCACAATCCGCCCATTCGCGACAACGCGTGACAAAATTGTGTAGTATCACCGCATGGCCAAGAAGACCTCCCCTCAGAAAAAGATCACCGTCGTCATCGCCGACGATCAGACGCTGTTTCGCGAGGGGATCAAGGACCTTCTCGAGAATGAGAAGAACATCACCGTCGTGGGCGAGGCCGCCGACGGCCGCGAGGCGCTTCGCCTCGTCAAGAAGCTGAAACCGAGCGTGATCCTTCTCGACATCAAGCTTCCCCACATGGACGGCATCGAGGCCACCCGCCAGATCCACAAGGACTGCCCGACGACGAACGTTTTGATTCTTTCCTCTTATGAGGACGAGGCGCATGTGATGGAAGCCATCCAGGCCGGCGCCAACGGCTACCTCTCGAAGATGCTTCCCGCGGCTGAGCTCGTCAACGCGCTGAAGACCTTCGCGAACCAGGGCGTGATGATTCCCCAGCCGGTGATGAGCAAGCTCATCGAGGGCCTGCGCCAGATGGGCTCGGCCAATTCCGAGGCCTCGCTCGTGGCGTTGACCAAGACCGAGATCAAGGTCCTCTCCAACCTGGGGCAGGGCCAGTCCAATAAAGAGATCGCCGAGTCCCTGACCTGCAGCGTCAAGACGATCAAGAACCATCTCAACAGCATGTTCCAGAAGCTGAGCGTGTCGAACCGGACCGAAGCCGTGGTCAAGGGCATCGACATGGGCCTGATCTCCGCCGACAAAGCCGACTAGGACGTTTTTCAGGCCGAAGAGAGAACGCCCCCGGTTCGATTCGCCTGAGCGAATCGCGCCGGGGGCCTTCCTCTTTTTAAGCGCGCGGCTATTTGACGAGCTTGCTCCTGGTCTTCGCGCCGGCCTTGATGCGCGCGACGGACTCGGTCGCGTAGACTCGGATGCGCGGGTTGCCCGCGGACTTGGCGGCCTTCTCGAGGGCGGGCAGGGCCCGTTCGTCGTTCGTGCGGCCCAGGGCGGCGCACGCGATGAGGCTCACGCGCTCGTCGGACTCCGACAGAAGCGCCAGCAAGGCGGGCACGGCCTCGGGCATGGAGCCGGCGTACTCGGCGAGGCCGCGGATGGCGGCGATGCGCGCGCCGAAGGCGTTGCCCGGCTTGACGATGGAGAGCATCCGCTTCGCGGCGCCCGGATCGCGCGACGCGGCGATCGCGCCCACGGCGGCGGCGGCGACCCCGTCGCGATAGGTGACGGCCTTGAGGTTCTTCTCGATGACGCCGCGGTGGCGCTTGTAGTCGAGGCGGCCGAGCGCGCGGGTCGCCTCCGCTCGGACGAGGAGGCTGCGTTCGGAG
>JAHFCD010000246.1 GCA_023249695.1 Elusimicrobiota bacterium | reverse complement strand
TCTCGGCCGCGCTCCGCTACCGCACCGCCGCCGGCCGCCTCCAGGTCCTCTCCGACCTGGTCCAGGCCGGCGTCTCCGGCCTACTGCTGACGGCGGCGCGCGCGGCCGCGGCGGTCGAGCTGGGACGGGAGGCCGACGCGTTCGCCTGGATGAGGCGCGTGCCTCTCGACGCCGCCGGCGACGAGGCCTGGCATGCCTTCGCCCTCGCCTGCCAGGCGGCCGGCAAGGATCGTCCGGCCCGGACGGCCCTGGCGCGCCTGCTCGCCCGCCGCCCCGGGGAACCGGCGTACCTCAAGGACCTGGCGATCCTCGATTTCCGGGCCGGCGCCCCGACGCGGCGATCGCGGGCCTGCGCGCGGCGATCGGCGCGCAGCCGGACCTGCTGTCGGCCCATCTGACCTTGGGGCACGTGTACCGGTCCCAGGGACGCTGCCGCGAGGCCGCGGAGGTCTATGACCGGGCCGTCGCCGCGGCGGGACGGCGCGAGCGCGAGCTGCTTCCGCGCCTTCTTGCCGCCCGCCGGGACGCCCGGAATTGCCCCTGAGAGGCGACATTGTGCCTCCTGATTTTATCTGTTATACTTCGAAATATCGGACCGAGAGGGATTCGCTCATGAAAATCGAGAGTCTGCTGGCGGTCGCCCTGTTCGTCGCCCCGGGACTGTGCCGCGCGGCCGAGACGGGCGCCCTCGCCTCGCTGAATAAGTCGATCGTCGAGATGACGAGCGCCTACGACAAGACCGAGCAATGCGTCGAGCGCGAAGCCGGATTCAAGGCCGACCTCGCGAGGAAGAAGTCCGAGCTCGCGGCCGAATTCAAAGGCCAGGTTCCGAACGCCTTCACCGACCTGCTCTGGCAGAAGACGGCCCGGATCAATAAGCAGCACGCGCTCTGCGTCCAGCAGTCCGAGGAGCTCGCCCGGGCGTCCGAGGCGTTCGATCTCACCTACCGTTCTTTCGAGCCCAAGACCCCCGCCGTCAAGCGGCAGGTGGAAGCGCTCGACGCCCGGAAGAAAAAGCTTCAGATGATGCAGCCGGCGGCGAAGGCGTCCGGAAAGACGGCCGCCCCGAAACAAGAGACGCACTAACGACTTGCCAGTTTCCTCCGCCAAGCCTAAAACCAAGCTCAAGCCGAAGCTCGAGTTCAGCGTGGATCCGCGCCTCGAGCTCGACGGCGTCATGGAGCTCCTCGCCTTCGACCTGACCAAAGGCGACGGCAAGCGCCACGCGACGGACTTCATGCACCCGGACATCGAGTACGTGCGGGCGGCCCGCAAATATTTCGCCCCGTACAAGAACCATCCCGCGATCAAGCACCGCGCGCTGCCCTCGGTCCGGGCCTTCGATCTGGGCCAGCGCGGGCAGGGGCTCATGCGCCTCTCCCCCCTGCCCGAGCTCAAGCCCCACTCGCAGATCTCGATCGCGTTCCTGGCCCACTACGTGGGAGGCGACGCCGCGCTCGAGCTCTGGCTTCAGCACATGCGCGACTTCGCCCGCGACTCGAAGTTCATGGAGTTCTTCGACGCGAAAAGCGGGCTCCTCGACGCCGACCTCGCGAAGCTGAAGGCCGAGATCGAGGCGACGGACTACATCGGCAAGATCGAGCGCTACACCGGGTTGCCCTTCGAGGGGCGCTACGCGTTCGTCCTCTCCCCCTTCATCCTGTCCGACACCGGCGCCAACATCGTCCAGCGCGGCGAGGACGGCCTGGCCGACATCATCTCCGTCGTCGGGCCCATCGAGCCGACCTCCGGCCCGATCACCTGCACCTATCACCGCCTGCACGCGCGCATCTGGCATGAGGCGGCGCACGGCGTCCTCGACAACGTCACCGAGCTTTACGGCGAGGAGATCGCCAAAAAGCAGCCCCCGCAGAAGAAGGCGACGAAGGAGTACCAGAACTGGATGCACCACGTACGCGAGCACATGGTCCGCTCGGTCATGCTTCGGCTCGTCAGCCTCGAGATCAGCGCGGCCTTGTCCGACGCCGAGCTGACGCACGAGGAAGAGTGCGGCCTGCCCTACCTGCGCCAGTTCAAGAAGCGCATCGCCGAGTACGAGGCGGGCCGCAAGAAGTATCCGACCTTCGCCGACTTCTATCCCCGCCTGCTCGACGTGCTCCCGTCGCCCCCGAAAGGCAAGCCGACGCGCCCGCTCGACCGCGAGGGAGATCGCTTTCGCGACCAATATCGCGACTGGATCACCGAGACCGCGATGCCGTTCTACACCGAGAGCCAGCGCCTGCGAGCGCTGTGGTACCTCGATCTCATGCTGTCGCATTCCCGCACCCCCGGCCTCCTGCTTAAGCGCGCGTGCATCAACCATCTCCTAGGCCGCTCGGCGGAAGCGCTCAAGGACGCCGAGGGCGTGCGCGCCCTGCGTCCGAAGGACGAGGGCGCGCAGAAGCTTCTCAAGATGGGCGCCGGCCCGGCTCCCAAGGCTTCGCCGGCCGCCGCGACGGGCGCCGCGCCGGCCGTGGAGCGGGCTCCCGCCGGACGCGAGGACCCGTACGAGCGGCCGCCGGAGCTGAGGAAGCTCAACGAGGACGGGATGAAGGCCTACCTCAAAGGCGACCGCGTGTCCGCCCTGAAGAAATTCGAGGCGGCCCTGCGCTCCGCGCCCGACGACGTGGAATCCCAGATCAACCTGTCCGTCGTTTATGGCGAGACGGGCAAAGAGGATCAGGCGCTCGCGACGTACGCGAAGGCCATCGCGCTTTGCCTCGCGATCCCGTCGCCCCAAAGCCGGACGGCGGCCGCCGCCGCGATGTCCTCCCGCGCGACCCTGCACGAGCGCGCGAAGCGGCCGACGGAGGCGCGCGCCGATCTCGAGCGCGCTCTGCAGCTGGCCCCGCCCGAGTGGGATCAGCGCCCTTCCCTCGAAAAACGGCTCAAGGGACTCGGTTGACCGACAGCGCCGAGCAGGGTCTTCAGCAGGTTCTCGACGGCCACCCCCTTCAAGGCCTCGAGACGCTCGAAGGCGCCATGACCGCCGCGACGGCCGCGCGCTGGCTGCCGCTGCTCAAGAAGGCCGTGGACCACGCCTCCCATCACGGCAACGGCCCGTCGGCTTCGCCGGATGAGGCCTTATACCGCGCGCTGAAGAAGGCCCTCGGACTCGTCCCCTCCGACTGGGAACTGCTCTGCCTGCGCGGCACGATCCTCGCCGGGCGCAGCGAGTTCGACCTCGCGATGAAGGATTTCGAGGCCGCGATCGCGCTCGCGCCCGCCTCGCCCAAGCCGTACGCGGACCGGGCGTACCTTCATTCCCGCCTCGGCGACTGGACGAGCGCGCTCGCCGATCTCGACCGCGCGGCCTCCGCGTCCGGCGGCGGCGCGAACCAGTCCGTCGAGCGCGGCCTCGTCCTGCTGTCGCTCGGTCGGGCGGCCGAGGCGCGGGCCGAGTTCGACAAGGCCGCGGCCGCGGGGCTGCGCGACCCCGAGGTGCAGTTTCAGCTCGGCCGCGCCCTGCTCGTCGAGGGGAAGCTCGAGGAGGCGCGCGCGCCGCTGCGCGCGGCCATCGAACAGTCCGGCGCCGCCTCGTCGCGGCGGCGTTCCTATGAAATGATGGAAGCGGCCGCGGCCGGTTTGTTGCTTGCCGCGAAAGCCGGCGGGGCGGCCAACGCTCACGGGGAGAAGTTCATGAAGGAAGCGAAGAAGGCCGCCGCCAAAAACGGCAAGGGCTGCCTCTGGCTGTTCGGAGTCGGCATCGAACGGCCCTATGAAATCACGCTCAACACGATGATGGCGATCAAGCGCTGCGACGCCGTGTACACGCAGACCGACACGCGCGAGGTCCGCGAGCTTCTCGAGGCCCTGTTCCCCGGCGTCCGCTCGATCTCCGAGAATAATATCGCCGGCTCCCGCCGCAACCCGCAGGACGCCGTTTGGGCGGCCGTCCAGAAGGAGCTCGATCGCGGCTCCCAGACCGGCTACGTCACTTACGGCCACCCGATGCTTTTCGGCGAAGGCAACATGATGGCCAAGCGCTGCAAGGACGCGGGCTACCCCTACCGCGTGATGACCGCCCCCTCGTCGATCGACGGCATCCTCACCATGCTGCAGGACGACCTCGAGCTGTGCGAGAAGGGCTTCTCCGTGCAGAACGCGCGCACCTTCACCGAGCCCGGCGCCGCCCTCGAAAGCCACAAGGGAGCCATCATCCTCGGCATCAACCGGCTGTTCGAAGAAGGGACGTTCAAGATCTTCTGCGACCGCCTCGAGGCGGCGTACCCGAAAAACCATCCCGTGTACGGCCTCAAGTGCGGCGACGGCTACCGCGACGAGACGCGCGTGGAGATGACCGCCGGCTCGTTCCGGAGCAAGGAGCGCGAGCTCGATCCCGCGCTGTCCCTGTTCATCCCCCAGGCTAAATCCGCGACGGCCGCGAAGCGGCGGAGCCCCTGATGCCCGTTCAGGACCATTTCGGAGGCGAGGCCTACGCCGAGGCCTTCCGAAAAATAGACCTGCTGCTCGAGACCGAGCCGTCGGTCACCTACCGCAAGCTGCGCGACATGTGGCTCAAGGCCGAGTTCCGGCGCGAGGAAAGCGCCGCCCTGCCGTCGCCGTGGAAGGAGTTCTGCCTCTCGTCGCTCGAATGGGCCGCCGACCACGAGCTCGAGGCTCTCAAGATGCTCCACCACGCGAGCCGGCTCTCCCCCCGTTATTTCTGGATGCGCTACTACATCGCCGAGATCCTCCTGCGGCGTCTCGACCTCTACGAGCTGGCGCGCGCGGAGATCCAGGCGGTCGTCATGAAGTGCCCGTGGCTCTGGGAGGCGCGCT
>JAHFCD010000245.1:4112-4787 GCA_023249695.1 Elusimicrobiota bacterium | reverse complement strand
GTGCAGCATCGTGTCCGCGTCGACGACGCCGACGAGCGTGACCTCGGGGAAGTGGAAGCTCTTGGCGACGAGCTTCGTGCCGACGAGCACGTCGGCCTTGCGCGCGCGGAACTGGTCGTAGACGCGTTCCTCGAGCTTGGCTTCCTTCGAGACGGTGTCGCGGTCCATGCGCAGGACGCGGGCGCCGGGCAGGCGGCGCTTGACCTCGGCCGCGACGCGCTGCGTGCCGACGCCGCCGGTGCGCATCGCCGCCTCGCCGCAGTCGCCGCATTTCTCCGGCGGCGGCCACTTCCGGCCGCAGTGGTGGCAGATCAGGATGAAGCCGCCCTCGGGCTTCTCGTGGGTGATCTTGGCCACGCCGCAATCGCCGCAGCGGTCGATCCACCGGCACTTGCCGCAGGTCGTCAAGGTGGAGAATCCCCGTCGGTTCACCAGCAAAATGGACTGCTCGCCGCGGCGCAGCCGCTCGGCCATTTTCTCGAGGAGCTCCTCGGACAGGACCTCGCCGAAGCGTCCCGGCGGCAAGGTCGTGACGGGCGCGCGCGGGACCTTGGACACGCGGTCGGGCATCGCCAGCAATTCCGCCGTGCCCGCGCGAGCCATGCCCCAGGCCTCGATGCTCGGCGTGGCGGAGCCGAGGACGACAAGCGCGCCGAACGCCTTCGCGCGCTCGAT
>JAHFCD010000245.1:0-4102 GCA_023249695.1 Elusimicrobiota bacterium | reverse complement strand
CTCGATGGCGACCTCGCGCGCGTGATAAAAAGGGGAGTTCGAGTCCTGCTTGAAGGACTCGTCCTGCTCCTCGTCGAGCACCGCGAGCCGCAGATCCTTGTAGGGCAGGAGGCAGGCGGAGCGGGCGCCGACGACGACCTTCACGTCCCCGCGCGAGATCGCGAGCCACGCGCGCCGGCGCTCGCGAGGCGTCAGGCCCGAGTGCCACAGCGCGACGGGCACGCCGAGCGACGCGGCGAACTCGTCGAAGAACGGACGCGTCAACGAGATCTCGGGCAGCAGGAAGGCGGCCTGGCCGCCTTTCGATATCGCGCGCCGAATCAGGCGCAGGTAGACCTCGGTTTTGCCTGAGGCGGGCACGCCGAAGATCAAGGTCGTCGCGTGCTTCTTCGCGTCGAGAAGAGATTCGAGACGCTCGAGCGCGCCGGCCTGGCCGGGCGTCAAGGTGAAGGCGGGAGCTTCCGTCGCGCGCGGCGGCAAGGCGAAGACCTCGACGCGTTCATCGAGCGCCTTGACGAAGGGGGGGACCAGCGCCTTCAGCGCCTCGCCGATCGGCGCGCCGAACCGGCGCGCCATGAAGCGCGCGCAGTCGACGCCTTCCTGGCTCAGCGCGGGGCGAGCGTCCACCGCGGAGTCCAGCAGCTTGAGCGGCCGCTCGGGCTCGCCCTCGAACACCGACAGGACGACCCCCACGGCCTTGCGCGGCCCGAACGGGGCGCGCACGCGCGAGCCGGCCGCAACGGACATGCCGTCCGGCACGCGATAGTGGTAGCCCTTGGGAAGGGGAACCGGGAAAGCGACTTCGGCGATCTTCATTTTGGCGTCAGGCCCGGCACCTTCGGCGGCGTCGGCTTACTTGAGCGCCGTAAAAACGAAGTGCGGGGGCATATTGCGCACCTCGAACTGGATGTCGACGTTCGAGAAGTAATCCTTCAGCATCGGGATCAGGTGCGTGGTCACCTGGTAGGCGACGAAGCGCCCGCCGGGATTGAGGAGCGCGGAGGTCTTCGTGAGCAGGTCGTGGCGGCCGCGCCCCGAGAAGAACGCGAACGGCACGCCGGAGACGATGACGTCCGCGCCGCTCAGGCCGTGCTTGGCGAGGATCTTCTCGATCTCGCGCACGTCGCCCTGGATCGCCGTCATGCGCGGGTCGGAGAGGTCCTTGAGCTCCTCGTACAGGTCGGCGTTGAACTCGATGGCGAGCAGCTTCGCGTCGGGACGCATCTTCTCGAGGATGCGGCGCGTCATGACGCCTCGGGCCGCGCCGTACTCGACGATGACTTTCGCGTGCTCGAGGTCCATCGCCTTGACCGTCCGGTCGACGAGGAAGCGGCTCGAGGGCGTGACCGCGGCCACGGCCGGGTCGTCCATGAACACTTTCACGTAGCCCATGAACTTCAGGTCCTTGTGCTCCTTCTTCGAGTCCTTCTTGGCGTCGGCGATGACTTCCTCGAGCTTGCTCATGCCCTTCTTGATCTGGCCGCCGATGAGCGCGCCCAGGTTGTCGAGCACGTCGCGGTCGGATTTTTCGGCGCGGGGATCGGGCTTGCTCATTTGGAAAGCTCCTTCTGCAGGTTCTTCATGTCGTTCCACACGTCGCGCTTGAGGTCGGGATTGCGCAGCAGCGCCGCAGGGTGAAAGGTGGGCAGCAGCTTGATGAGGGGGAGGCCGCCGCCCGGATCGTAGGTCCGCCACTGGCCGCGGATCTTCGTGATCGGAGTCATATCTCCCAGCAGGGCCTTGGCGGGCACCGCGCCCAGGGTCACGATCACCTTCGGCTTGATCGCGCGGATCTGCGCCTCGAGCCAGCCGCGGCACGCGTCCATCTCCTCCCCAGTCGGGGGGCGATCGTTGCCTCGGCTCTCGGGATCGGCCGGATTCTTCATCGGATGGCACTTCACGATGTTGGCGATGTAAACGGTCTCGCGCGAGAGGCCGATCGCCTCCATGATCTTGTCGAGCAGCTGCCCCGAGCGTCCGATGAACGGCTTGCCCTCGTGGTCTTCCTTAAAACCCGGCCCCTCGCCGATGAACATGACCTGGGCTTTCGCGCTGCCCGTCCCGGGCACCGCCTGGATCCTCTGCGCCCCCAGCGGACAGGCCCGGCAAGCGTTGATCCCCTCCGCCAGTTCCTCAAGCGTCCCGGTCCTACCCTTCAGCGGCCGCGGTGAAGTCTTAATAGTGGCCTCGGCCGCCGGGCGAGCCGAAGGCTCGACCATCCAATCCGAGGAGTCGGACAGCGAGACCCGGCGGCGCAAGGCGCGCGTCAAATCCTTCAATTCTTCAAGCTCGGCGCTCATTCATTAATCTCGTGATTTCGGCGACGACGATTTTCGCGACGCGCGCCTTCGGCCCCGGCGGCAGACGGCGCGTCCAGCCCTTTGCGACCAACGTCGCGGCGATGCGGCCCGACGCGAGCGACTCGGGCCCGTTGGCGACGACCAGGTCGAGCCCCTTGCGCGCGAGCTTGCCGCGCGCGTGCTCCGTCGCGCGGCGCGTTTCGAGGGCGAACCCGACGAAAATCTGGCCCGGACGACGCCGCGCGGCCGCGTCTTTGATGATATCGGGATTGGGGATCAAGGTCAAGCGCAGCGACGAGGCGCTTCGCTTGATCTTGTGCGCGGCGGCCTTGGCGACGCGCCAATCGGACACGGCCGCGGCGCCGATGACCACCATCGCGGCCCCGGAACGACGCAAGGTCTCGCGGCGCATCTCGAGCGCGGTAACGACGGGAACGACACGGACGCCGAGGGGCGGCGCCAAGTTCGTCGGTCCGCTCACGACGGTCACCGTCGCCCCGGCCGCGCGCGCGGCGGCGGCGAGCGCGAAGCCCATCGCCCCGCTCGAGGCGTTCGTCAGGAAGCGGACGGGGTCGAGATACTCGCGAGTGGGTCCCGAGGTGATGAGGACCGCGCGCCCGTGAAGGCTCACTTGAGGACGGAGCGGACGATCTCGTCGGGCTCGACGAGGCGGCCGTGGCCGACCTTGCCGCTGGCGAGCTCGCCCTTCTCGGGGCCGAGCACGCGGTAGCCGTAGTCCTTGATGCGCGCGACGTTCGCCTTCGTCGCCGGGTGCTCCCACATCTCCGCGTCCATCGCGGGGCAGACGACGACGGGAGCCAGCGTCGAGAGCACGAGCGAATCGAGCAGGCCTTCCGCGCGGCCCTGAGCGAGACGCGCGATGAAGTCCGCGGTCGCGGGCGCGATCAGCACGAGATCGGCCCAGCTCGCGAGCGACAGGTGCGCCATCTCCCACAGCGCCGGGTCGTGCATCGTCTGCGCGACGGGATGCTTCGACACCGTCGCCAGCGCCAGCGGCGCCACGAAATGAGCGGCGTTCGGCGTCAGCACGCAGCGGACCTCGACGCCCTTCTTGATCAAGCCCCGGACGATCAGCGGGGCCTTGTACGCCGCGATGCTGCCGGTGACGCCCAGCACCACGCGGGTGGGCTTCGCCACGCTCCCGCCCGCAACGGCGGGCTGGGTGGACTTCGCCACGAGTCTACTCCGCCTTCTTCGGGGCCTCTTCGACCTGCGTGGCCGCGGCCTTCTTCAGGTCCTTCCAGTCCACCTTGCCGCCGAGCACGTCGCGCACGGCGAGGTCGAGCAGCTCCGCCGGGGTCAGGTGGCGGTTCTCTTCGCGCTTCTTGAGCTCCTTCACCCAGATCGCGGCCATCGGGATCGCGGTGTACTTGCCGCGGGGGAAATTGAGGATCATTTCCTCGGTCGACTTCACGAGCGGGGCGTCCTTGACGACTTCCTTCTTGGCCATGTTGCGTTTCTCCTTAAGCGAGCGCGGGCGTGAGATGCGTCGGGTCGAGCCGGGACGTCTTGAGCGTCTCGGCGGTGAGGATGCACGAAATCTGATCCACGGCCATCGAGAGCTCGTCGTTGATGACGACGTAGTCGTAGTCCTTCGCCGCGGCGAGCTCGCCGCGCGAGTTGGCGAGGCGCTTGGCCACGATCTCGGTCGCGTCGCGGCGGATGGCGAGGCGCGCCTTCAGGGCGTCCATCGAGGGGGGGAGCACGAACACGAGGATCGCGGCCGGGTGCTTGCGGCGGATGGACATCGCGCCCTGAACGTCGATGGCCATGATCACGTT
>JAHFCD010000244.1 GCA_023249695.1 Elusimicrobiota bacterium | reverse complement strand
CTTCCTCTCCCCCCGGCGCACGCTCGGCCGTAAGCTCGCCGAGGCCGCCCTGGCCCCCTATCTCGAGCTCCGGCTCGACAAGAAGCGCATCCTGACGCTCTACCTCAACCACATCTATCTCGGCCAGGACGGCCCCGCGAGCGTGATGGGCGTGCGCTCCGCCGCCCGCCACTACTTCTCCAAGGAAGTCTCCGACCTGACCTTGCCCGAATCGGCGATGATCGCCGGCGTCATCCGCGGGCCCGGCGTGTACAACCCCTTCCGCGACCCCGCGGCGGCGAAATCCCGGCGCGACCACGTCCTGCGGCGCATGAAAGACGAGGGCATGATCTCCACGCTCGAGCTCGACGCCGCGCTCGACGAGCCCTTGACCCTCTCGCGGGGAACGTCCCCCGAAGACCGGCGCGACTCCGCCTACTACGCCGCCGAGGTCGTGCGCCAGCTTCTCCCGCGCTACGGCGGCGACTCGCTGTACCGCCACGGCCTCTCCATCCACACCGCGATGGACCCCCTCCTCCAAACCCTCGCCCGCCGGGCGCTCGCCGCGTCGAAGCACCAGGCCGCGCTCGCGGTCATCGACCCGCGCGACGGCTCGGTCCTCGCGCTGACGGGCGGGCGCAGCTTCAGCGAGAGCCAATTCAACCGCGCGACCCAGGCCCTGCGTCAGCCCGGCTCCGCGTTCAAGCCGTTCGTGTACGCGTCCGCGCTGCAGATGGGCCTGACGCCGGCGACGATCCTGCGCGACAAGCCGAAGACCTGGCCGAGCGCCGGTAAAGGGTGGTCTCCCTCCAACTACGAGGGCATCTATGTCGGCACCACGACGATGCGCTACGCGTTGGCCCATTCGCTCAACGCCGCGACTCTCGATCTCGCCGAGCGCGTCGGGCTCAAGCGCGTGCAGAACATGGCCCGCGCCTGCGGCATCATGAGCCCGCTGCGCGACGACCTCGGCCTCGCGCTCGGCGCGTCGGAGGTCGGTCTGCTCGAGCTCGTCGCCGCCTACTCGCCTTTCGCCCACGGCGGCATCCGCCCGGCTCCGCGCCTCGTCACCTCGGTCGTGGACGCCGACGGCGTCGTGTTCGAGGCGGCCCCGCCCGAGATCTCGATCGCCTTCGACCCGGCGACGGCCTTTCTCATGAACTCTTTGCTCGAGAGCGTCACCCGGGAGGGCACGGCGCGCGGCCTGAAAGCGCTCGGCGTGGAATTCCCGACCGCCGGCAAGACCGGCACGACCAACGACGGCCGCGACGCCTGGTTCGTGGGCTATACCTCTTCGCTCCTCACCGGCGTCTGGGTCGGCGACGACCAGAACCGCGCCCTCCGGCTCACGGGCGCGAAGGACGCTTTGCCGCTGTGGGCTTCGTTCATGAAGGAAGCCTCCGCCGATCGCCCCGGCGAGCCGTTCACCCGCCCCGAGAACGTCCTCGAGGTGCTCGTCTGCCCGGAGTCGGGCATGGTCGCGCGCGCGGGCTGCCCAAGAAAGCACGCCGAGCTGTTCCTGGCCGGGACCGAGCCGCGCAGCGACTGCGCGCTGCACCGGGGCGGGATCGTCGGGTGGCTTCAGCGCATGCTGCACAAGGACTAACCCGCGAACCTAGCGCAGGGCGAAGGCGCGTGCGGTGACTTCGGTGCACTGCTTGCGGTAGAGGCCGAAGAGGCTGAACACGCGAAGGTCGGTGCGCACGTCGTAGAGCCCCTCGACATCCGGCTTTTCCTTCTTGATCTGGGAGATCGCCTTCATGAAGCTGCCGTCGCCGTACGCGCCGGAGATGCTCGTGCCCCCCAGATTGGCCGACAGCGGGACGGAGAGGCCGTGCTGGCAGGAGGAGCCCCGGACCGTGCCGAGCTCGCGCGCGTCCTTGGGGCGGTCCTTGGGCGTCATCGCGACGAACGAGAGCGGGCCCTCGGTGTTGTAGAAGATCGTGAAGGTCCCCGTCGGGATCAGGCCGGGGATCGCGACATCCTCGTCGTTCTCGCCCGTCGCCCGGACGAGGGGCGCGCAGGCGAGGAGAACGGCGACGAGGGCGAATCTCACGATTTGGCGACCTTGCCGCTGAGCACGGTGCACACCTTCGTGTACAGGCCGAACGCGTAGCCGCTGACCTTGATGTCGGCGCGCACGTCGTAGAGGATGCCGTCGCGCTTGCCGAGCGCGTTCTGGAGAGCCGCCGCGTAGGAGGCGTCGCCCCAGGCGACCAGGAAGGCCGCCGAGCGGTTGCAGGCCTGGCCGGTGACCACGGGATCGTCCGGCGCGGACTTCACCTCGGCGGGGGTCGCCGTGCGGTAGCCGCGCGGCAGCTTGACGTCGGTGTAGATCAGGCCGCACGAGGCGAGCGTCGAGGCGGCGAGAAGAAGGGCGAGCGGGCGAAGGTGTCTCATCTGCCAAGGATAGCCAACGCCCCATCGGCCGTCAAGTCGTCGGTACCGCCCCGTCGTCGAACCCCGCCGCGATTTCTGTTAAACTCGGATCAGATCAAGGAGAGCCCCCATGGCCGACGCTCTATGGTTCGACGCGGGTCCCGCCGAGAAGTTCAAGGAAAATCCGGTCTCCCTGGTGAACGCCGGGAAGACGGCGCTGGCGGTGAGCTGGTCGAATGGGGAGTTCGGCGTCGTCTCGAGCGTGTGCAACCATGCGGGCGGGCCCCTCGGAAAGGGACGTCTCGACGGCGAGTACCTGGTCTGCCCGTGGCATAACTACAAATTCCACCGCGCGACGGGCGAGGGCGAGCCCGGCTTCGAGGAGGACCGGGTGCCGCGTTTCGCGCACAAGATCGAAGGCGGCAATCTCTGGGTGGACCTGGCGTCGGCGACCGTGCGCCACAAGGTCGCGCATCCCCATCCCCTCGGCAGGCCCGTCAAGCGCGAGCCCGGTCCGGTCCGCGTCGTCGGCATCTCCACGACCGCGATGGACGCCCGGAACCCGCGGTTCTCGGCGTCGGACGAGATCTTGGCCCACGCGCTCAAGGCCGTCGCGTCCGAGCTCCAGGCGGAGACCAAGCTCATCAAGCTCAACGACCTGAAGTTCCGGACCTGCGAGGGCTACTACTCCAAGCACATCCTGGCCTGCACCTGGCCGTGCTCGATCACGCAGATGGACCCGGAGGACCAGCTCGACCGCGTGTACGAGGCGATCGTCCACTGGGCGGACGTCGTGCTCGTCGCGACGCCGATCCGCTGGGGCGCGGCCTCGTCGCTGTATCACAAGATGGCGGAGCGACTGAACTGCGTCCAGAACCAGATCCCGACGCGCAACCGCGTGCTCATCCAGAACAAGGTCGCCG
Organism: Elusimicrobiota bacterium; assembly: GCA_023249695.1. Lineage (GTDB taxonomy): Bacteria > Elusimicrobiota > Elusimicrobia > UBA1565 > UBA9628 > GWA2-66-18. The sequence goes on along the minus strand of JAHFCD010000244.1, from coordinate 1,509 downwards.
GCTTCATCATCATGGGGGGCCAGGACAATATCCAGGCCGTCGCCGGGGAGATGCTGGGCTTCTTCGGGGAGCTCGGCTTCCTGTTCCCCCAGTTTCCCTATGTCGCGCACTCCCGGGGCTGGGAGGCCGAGGACATGGACCGCAACAACGAGCTCGTCCGGAAGAACGGAGAGCTCCACGAGGGCGCCGCGTCGCTCGCGGGGCGGGCCGTCGTGATGGCGCGGGTGCTGCTCGCGGGGACGCCGACGCCCGCGTCGATCCCGCGCGGCGGCCGCAAAGCCCATCCCGACCGCGCCGAATAGCGAGGTTTTTGGTAGAATCTCCGTCGGTGAACCCATGAAAACTAGCGCCCCCTCTTTGCCCCCCCTCGTCCTCGGCTCGCCCGAGCACAAGGAGCTCCTGTGCTCCTTTTTCACGGAGTCCCACGATCCCTACCTCCCCGCCGAGCTCAAGTGGCCCGTCCTCGACGCCGACGTGGTCAAGCGCCTGCAGGCGCTGCCGATCTGGGAAGAGGCGGTGCGCACCGAGGCGGAAACCTCGCTCGCCGTGCTCACGATGGGCGCGGCCGAGAAGGACCCCGTGCTGTCGAAGGCGATCACCTTGCAGGGCTATGAAGAGCAGCGCCATGCGGACATTTTAAAGCTCCTGACCCAGAAGTACGGCATCCCGGTGCCGACGTTCTCGCCGGAGGCCCCCGTGGACCCGTCCTGGGCGTTCATGCGCATCGGCTACGGCGAGTGCTTCGACTCGTTCTTCGCGTTCGGCCTGTTCGCGCTCGCGCGCGACTCGGGCTTCTTCCCGCCCTCGCTCGTGTCGCTGTTCGAGCCGATCATGCAGGAGGAAGGCCGCCACATCATCTTCCACGTCAACTGGGTCGCCTACAACCAGGCCAAGCTGCCCTTCGCCGGGCGGCCGGGGTACGTGTTCAAGCGCGGCCTGGCGATGTGGCTCCAGGCGCTGAGCCGGCTCAAGACCGCGATGCGCATCAAGGGCGAGGCGGAGAGCGGCCAGGACAACTTCACGATGAACGCCCACGCCCAGTTCGGCGACATCTCCCCGCGGGAGTTCGTCGAGCTGTGCCTGCGCGAGAACGAGAAGCGCCTGGCGCCGTACGATCCGCGCCTGCTGCGCCCCGAGTTCGTGCCGACCATCGCGCGCGCGATGCTGCCGACCTTGCCCCGCCGCGGCGGCCAGAACTAAGACCGCGTGAATCCGGTTCTCGCGCTGCTGCTGCGCGTCCCGCTGCACGGCACGGGCCTGTTCGTCGCGGCCCTGCCGCGCTCGTGGGAGATGGCCCTGGGCGGCTTCCTGGGCCGGTGCGCCTTGCTCGTCGGCTCGCGCCACGCCCGCGTCGCGCGCGAGAACCTCGCGCGCTGCTTTCCTGAGCTCCCGGAGGACGAGCGCCGCGCCCTTCTCAAGGAGAACTACGAGCATTACGGCCGCATGGTGCTCGAGCTCGCGCACATGTTCACGCCGATCCCGGGCCACTTTCGCGCGTACGTCCAGCGC
>JAHFCD010000243.1 GCA_023249695.1 Elusimicrobiota bacterium | reverse complement strand
ACCTCACCGTGGTCACGAACAAGCCGGTCACGAAGGAAGAGGTCAACGAGGCGTTCAAGAAAGCCGCCGCGTCCGGCAAGCTCAAGGGCTTCATGCAGTACAACGAGGACCAGATCGTGTCGCGCGACGTGATGGGCAACGCGCACTCCTCGGTGTTCGACGCGACCTTGACCGACGTGATCGACGGCAACCTCGTGAAGGTGTTCGGCTGGTACGACAACGAGTGGGGATACTCCAACCGCGTCGTGGATCTCGTCGCGTACATCGCCAAGCAGTCCGCCGTCGCGGCGTAAGCGGTGAGCGGCAAGAAGCGTCACGCGACGGTCATCGGCGTACCCCTCGACTACGGCGCCTCTAAAAAGGGCGCCTCGGGCGGCCCCGCGGCCGTCCGGCGGGCGAACCTGGTCGAGGGCCTCGAGGCCCTCGGCCTCGAGATCACCGACGCCGGCGATCTGACCATCCCGAAGGTCGCCGCGGCCGCGAAGGGCAAGCTCAAGAACGGGGCGGCCATCCTCAAGGTCTGCCAGAATCTGGAGAAGCAGACCTACGAGGCCGTCGCCAACGGGTCCGTGCCGATCACCTTGGGCGGCGATCACTCCCTGGCCGTGGGCTCCGTCTCCGGCGTCGCGCGCGCGTTCCGGGACAAGGGGCGCAAGGTCGGCCTGATCTGGGTGGATGCGCACGCGGACATCAACACGCCGGAATCGTCTCCGACCGGCAACGTGCATGGGATGCCGCTGGCGCACCTGCTCGGCATGGGCAACAAGGACTTCGCGCGCCTGGGCGGTTTCTCGCCGAAGATCGACCCGCGCAACGTCGTGCTCGTCGGCATCCGCGACGTGGACCGCGCGGAGGCCGTCAACATCCGCAAGTCCGGCATCCGCGTCTTCTCGATGCAGGAGATCGACCGCTACGGCATGGGCGTGGTGACCGAGCAGGCCATCGACATGGCCAGCGACGGGACCGCCGGCTTCCATCTCAGCTTCGACATCGACGCCGTCGACCCGGGCAACGCGCCGGGCACCGGCACGGTCAAGCGCGGCGGCCTCACTTACCGCGAGTCCCACCTGCTCATGGAGCTGTGCGCCGACTCCGAGCGCATGATCGGTCTTGACCTCGTTGAGGTCAATCCTCTAGAAGACACCCAGAACGCGACCGCCGTCCTCGCGTCCGAGCTCATCGCCTCCGCGATGGGGAAGAACATCTACTAACATGACCGACAAGCCCGCTCTGAAGCTCAAGCGCCTCCAGGACCTGACCGTCAAGGGCAAGCGCGTCCTGGTCCGCGTGGACTACAACGTGCCGATGAAGGGCTCCAAGATCGAGGACAACGCGCGCATCCGCGAGACGCTCAAGACCCTCGAGTTTCTGATCGCCGAGGGCGCTAAGATCGTCTTGATCGCCCACCTCGGACGACCGAAGGGGAAGGTCGAGGCGAAGTATTCGCTGAAGCCGGCGGCGGCGGAACTCGCCAAGCTCCTTAAGAAGCCGGTCGCCTTCGCCGACGACTGCGTCGGCCCCTCCGCCGAGAAGGCCGTCGCGGCCTTGAAGCCGGGGGACGTTCTGCTCCTCGAGAACCTCCGTTTTCACGCCGAAGAGGAAGCCAACGAAGCCGCTTTCTCGAAGGCGCTCGCCAAGAACGGCGACCTCTTCATCCAGGACGCGTTCGGCGCGCTGCACCGCGCGCACGCCTCGACGGCGGGCGTCACCAAGCACCTGCCGGGCGCGATCGGCTTCCTCGTTCAGCGCGAGCTCGAGTTCCTCGATCGCGTGATCGGCAACCCGCAGCGCCCGTTCCTCGCGATCATCGGGGGGGCGAAGGTCTCCGACAAGCTCGCCGTGCTCGACAAGCTCCTGGAGCGAGTGGACGGCCTGCTCATCGGCGGCGCGATGGCGTATACGTTCCTCGCCGCGCAGGGAATCAACATCGGCAAATCCCTCCTCGAGAAGGACCAGATCGACGCCGCGAAGGCGGTGATCGAAAAGGCCTACAACAAGAAGGTCGAAATCCTCCTCCCGGCCGATCATCTCGTCGTCCGCGGGATCGCCGCCGACGCGGCGACGTCCGTGACCCAGGCCATGGCGATCCCGCCCGACATGATCGGCGTGGACATCGGCCCGCACACGATCGAGTTCTTCACCGAGCACATCGCGAAGGCGCAGACGATCTTCTGGAACGGCCCGATGGGCATCTTCGAGATGCCCGCGTTCGCCTCCGGCAGCAACGCGGTCGCCAAGGCGATGTCTGAGGCGACGAGCAAGGGGACGATCACGATCGTCGGCGGCGGCGACAGCCTCTCCGTTCTGGCGAAGACGGGGCTCGCGGCCAAGATGAGCCACTGCTCGACCGGGGGCGGAGCGTCCCTGGAGCTCCTCGAAGGCAAGGCGCTTCCGGGCTTGGTCGCGTTAGCTTCCTGAAAATAGGTATAATCCAACCTCCATGTACCACTTTCTACTGACGGTCCACGTCATCGCTTGCTTCGGCATGATCCTGTTCGTGCTCCTTCAAACCGGGCGCGGCGCGGGCCTGTCGATGTTCGGAGGCGGGGGAGACTCGCTGATCAACACGCCCAGCGGCTCGAGCTTCATGAAGAAGTTCACCGGCGGCCTGGCCGCGACCTTCGCGTTCACCTCGCTCTTTTTGACGCTTCTCTCGGACCGGACCGGCATGTCCAGCGTGACCTCGAAGGCCCCGCCCATGCCCGTGCCGATTCCGGCCGAAGCGCCGGCCGCTCCCGCCGCCCCGTCGTCTCCGGCGGCGTCCGACGCGTACAAGTCGATCGCTCCGGCCGCAAAGCCGGCCGTCAAGCCGGCTCCGTCCAAGACGGCCGCTCCGAAAACCTCGAAGTAAAACAAGCAGCAAGCCCGCGCACGGGTGGTGGAACTGGCAGACACATACGCTTGAGGTGCGTACGCCTGAAAGGGTTTGGGGGTTCGAGTCCCCCCTCGTGCAAAGTTTAGCTCCTCGCAGAGATGCGAGCGTCAGGAAGCCGTCGGCCCTCTCCGAGAGCCGCCGGCTTCTTGTATTTCCGGGCGGCCCGGGTTATGATTCCCGGTAATGACCCCTGGCCTCCGGACGATCCTCGCGATCGCGGCGATCCTCCTTCCGCTCGCCGCGGCGGCGGAAGACGATTGGCGGGCGGAGGACCCGAAGGATTTCCGGGCTTACTCCACGGTGACGATCGGCGCCGTCGACGCCGCCGTCCGTCAAACCGCCGAGTACCTCCTGGCGCGGCAGCGCAAGGACGGATCCTGGGAGGGGGCGATTCCCGTAACCGCGCTCGCGGTGGAAGCGTTGGCTTCCGTCGAGCCGCCGAGCGCCGCCGTCGCGGCGGCCGCCGGCAAGGGGGCTCGGTTCGTGTTCGAGGCGGCCGCGAAGAACGACGCCGACCTTTACGCGGTCGCCTACGCGGCGGCCGCCGTCCACCGGCGACCGGGCCGCATCGAACACGCCGGACTGTTCGCCCAGGATGAACGGCTTCGGGAGATGCTGCGGAGCGCGCCGGGCTGGGGCTGCTCGGATTTCAAGAGAGCGGTTCTTCTTCTGTCCCTCAGGAATTCCGGAGAGCCTGATGACGCTTTGGTCGCGCTCGTCAAGGCGCGAGGCCGGGAGCGGCCGGCCCCGTCCGCTCCCGCCTGCGCGGCGCTGCTCCCGGATCCGGAAAATCCCGAGATCCGGGCCTTTCTGCGCGCTCGCGTCCGCAGCGCCATCCACGGCGCAAGCCCCGGGGAGATGAAGCGCGCCTTCGACGGCGCCGTCGCGCGGGAGGAGGAGGCGGAGAAAAATCACGCGGCCTCCTTGGGGCTCTCGGGTCTGCCGTGGGCCGCCGTCGGCCTGACGGAGCTGCGGCTCGCCATGGTCGAGCCCAAGCGCGGCTGCCTCGGCACCGCGGATCTTCTCGCCTCGAGGCTGCTGGCGATGCGCGCCGGCCGCGGGGATTGGGAGGACGCCTCCGCGTTAGCGGCGCTGGTGCATCTTCAATACGTCTTCGACGACGACGAGCCTCCGGCCCGCGCCGCGTCTTCTAGTAAGTGACCTCGAACTTCTTGCGGGCGAAATCGACCTTCGTCATCGTGACGATGCCGCGCAAGGTGTCGCCCTTGGAGTCGAAGGAGATGTCCCCGACCATCGCGCGCATGTTGGTGCGGCGCACGGCCTCAAGCACTTTCTTGCGGTCGGGGGAGCCCGCGCGGCGCAGCGCGAGGAGCGCGACGCGCGCGGCCTCGTAGCCGTAATGGTCGTAGGTGCGCGGCACGGCGCCCGCCCAGCGCTTCTGGTAGCGCTCGATGAAATCGGCCGCGCTCGGCAAGGCTTCGACCGGCACGCCTCCGACGGAGATATACGCTCCGTCCCCGGCCGGCCCGGCGATCTCGAAGAAGTCCGCGTTTTTCGTCGCGTCTCCGGAGAGAAAGGCCCCGGCGTAGCCGGCGGCGCGGGCCTGCTTGATGAGCAGGCCCGCTTCCATGTAGATCCCGCCGAAGAAAACCGCGTCGGGACGCATCGCGGCGATCGCCTTCACGACCGGAGCGAAGTCCTTGTCGCCGAGGGTGACGGCCTCGAAGGCGGCCGCGGAGCCGCCTTTGCGCTCGAGCGCCCCGCGGAAGGTCTCGGCCAGGCCGAGGCCGTAGGGCGAGCGGTCGTGGACGATGACGAAGCGCTTCAGGGCCAGGCGCTTGACCGCGTACTCCGCGGCGAATTCTCCCTGCATCGCGTCCGAGGGGGGGAGGCGGAACACGACGCGCTCGCCTCCCCAGTCCGAGCGGTCCTGCTGGGCGGTCAGGGCGGTCGCGGTGGCCGACGGC
>JAHFCD010000242.1 GCA_023249695.1 Elusimicrobiota bacterium | reverse complement strand
TCCTCCGCAAAGGCCGGGCGCCGTCCGGCCACGTGATGATTGAATAAAGAAGGGCCCGGAGTGCGGAAGCAATGCGCGTTTCTCGCGTCGTATTGGATGGCACCCTCGCCGACGGATATCCAATGACAATTCAGCGTCCCTGCCTTCGGGGAGATCAATGCGTCCGCCGAGGCGGCGCTTAATTTATGATTACTTCCAGGCCGTTTCGGAGTTCCGCAACGACCCGCTCGAACGACGGCACGTCCCTGACCTGCCGGCCGATCGAGGCTTCCCATGCCGCGGCGTTGCGGGCGAGGAGGTCCTTGCCGAAGAAATCGTCCGCCGTTTTGAAAGTCTCCTTCTTGAACTCGCACTTCTTCAAGAAAGCCTTTCGGACCGTCTTCCTGTCGAAGTCCTTATTCTTCAAGACCCACCAAAGGTCATAGTAGTCGCGCGGCCGGGGCACGCGCTTGCGCTGTTGGAGAACCGAGCGCATCTTCTCGGCCAAGATTTCATCGAGGCTGTAAGACCACGCCCTCGCGCCGCGCAGCGAGTCGCTGTAGAAGTGGAATATCTTCCGGTCCTCGGGCGGCAGAACGACTTCCTCATAATAGGTCAGATCGAATTGGATGCGCGGCAGGCCGGACGAAGGGTTGCTCGGGCCGCGGTATTCGACCCGCGCGTTGAACGCTTCCTCGCCCGAAACATCACGGAGCTTCTTGAACTCGACCAGTTCGAACCCGATGCCGGACATGTGCGCCGCGTTGCGGCAGGCGTTGCGGATCAGCGGCTCCAGACGGTCCGGCGGCAGCTCCTTGCGGCAGGTGTAGTCGAGGTCCTGCGAGAAGCGGTACTCCTTGAAGTAGCACTTGCGCAGCGACGTGCCGCCCTTGAACACGATGCCGTGATACAGCTCGTGCTCCCGGGAAATCCCATAGAGCATCCAGCCCAGGCAGTAGTCGAGCTCGAGGGTGCTGAAGTGGATGCCGGTGTCCGAGGCGAGGCGCTTGAGTTCAGCGACTGGGATCAAGGAAGCCCTCCAAATTGAAGTTCAGGCGGAGGTTCCACCGGGAAATCTGCGGGCCGGACTTCGGCCCCTGAGGGTCGAGGAAGCTCACGCCCTTGCTGATGTGCTTGCGCCAAAGACGCCGCATGCCGGGGCTCCAGCCGAGCCATTCACCGAGCAGCCCGAGGCGCTTGAACGCGATTCCGCGCTCCATCTTCTTGGCGTAATCGTCGAGCTTTTCCAGGTCAACCTTCTCCTTCGCCTCCCGGAAAGCCTTGGCAACTTCAGCGAACCCGCCGCAGTGTTCCGGCCACAGAACGGCGTCCAACAGAGTGCGCTCAAGGTCGGTGATCCAGATCTTTTCCTTGCCGATCCAAGTGAAGGTCGCGCCGAAAAACCTGGCCCGGGGGATGGTCAAAACCCGGTACGAAACCCCGGCGATCTGCCCCACGTTGTTGTGCTTGGTCTTGGGACTTAGCAGGTAGACCCGGTCGGGGATTTGCTCGGTCAGGTGGTGATGATTGAGCGCCGTCCAAAGGCCGATCATGTAGGGCGAGACGAGGCGGGAGGCGATGACGAACTCGTGCTCCGTATACTCGCCGGAGACGCCGGCCTCGAAGGGCAGGATCATGTACTTTCCCCGCTCCAGGCGCCTGATCCACCGCCGCTTGGCCAGCCGGTACAGGAAGTTGTTCAGCGAGCCGGGCTTGTCGTGCCAGAGCTTCTTTACGTCGGCGTGCGTAAAGATGGTCTTGCCCGAACCAGCCAACTGCCGGAGGAGAAGGGTGCTCTCGGAGCCTAGTCCGTGGATAGTGGTCATAGGGATAATCAGCGCTCTTGATGATTAGTGTAGCAGACAGTATCTAGTTGTCAATACTTCAAGTTCGATACTACTCATAAACGATGATTATCGCCACGATTCTTATTCCGAGGGCCGCGCGTCGAGGCGGAAGCGCATTCGCCCCCGACGGAATATTTTCACGTGTATCGTCTTCTGATTTCAACGCTTTTTAAATCTGCGCCGAGCAGTCTGGTACCGATTTCGATTTCTGAACCCTCTAGTACAGTAGGGGGTGACGAAGCCGGCGGTGCCGGAAACAGGCGTGCCAGTGGTGCGGGCACTGGTACAAATCGTGGTAGGCGTGCCTGCGTGTGGTACGGCGCCACTGGTACACACCGAAACGCGATATAACGAGCCATCCCCACCATCCCCGCGATATAAGCCCTTTTCTCGCCGGGGAGGGTGAACGGAGGAGAAGAACTGGTAGAGGAAAAACAGGAAGATGAGCAGGTCAAGGAAAAGGGCGACCCGAAAACCCTGACGGAGAAGATGCTGGACTTGATGGAGCGGCTGGCCGAGTATGGGTTCCTGACGATGGCCGAGATCCACTTCATCTTCGGCAACAAGACCTGGGCGTACGGCGTGATGAACGAGTTGCGGCGGCAGGGAATCGTCGCGGACTTCGACACGCACATGAGCCCGCGCAAAGGGCATTACCTGACGCACAAAGGCTACCGCGTGCTGGGGAAGTTCCATCGTCTCAAGGTCGGTTTGCGCTTCAATTTGGACCGGTACAGCACCTTCATTTTCAGGCACCGGCTGGCCTGCGCGAAGGTCGGAATCACCCTCGCCAAGCACCCGAGCGTCAAGGAGTTCCTGCCGGAAAGCCGGCTCTGGAAGCGCAGAAAGAGAGCGACCGACAAGCTCTGCGACGGGGAGTTCTGGTACGCGGTGCCGGGGCATGAGAAGGCGGAGCGCGTGGGCCTTGAGGTCGAGTTGACGCTCAAAAACCAAGGCAAGCTCGACGAGTCGATGGAACAGCTGGGCCGACGCAAGGACCTGGACCAAGTGTGGTGGCTGTGCGGCGACTCGACCACCTTGAAGGCGGTCCAGCGCGAGGCCAGGCGCCGCGACTACTGGCTTGCCCCTCAGCGCCACTTCTTCATCCTGCTTGAGGACTTCCTCGCGGCCAAGGGCGGCAAGACCTACTTGACGGACCCGGAGGGCCAGGCATTCTCCATCGACGCGGTCGCGCCGACGCTGCTTCCGCGCCAGCCCGAGCCCGAACCGGAGCCGGAAGCGCCGCCCAAGCCTGTCGTCTTTTACCCGGTCCGAGAGCAGCCGCAGGCCGTTCCCGAGCCGGAGCCCGCGCCGAGTCCGACGCCCGAATCCGGTCCTATGATGCGGACCCTCGCGCGACTTGGCTCCTTGGCGTTGAGAGTTCTCAAGTGGACTTGGAACTGGCTCAGGGAATCTTGGAGCGTCTACACCTGCCAAGACGGCAGGCGGATTCTGAGCTTCGAGCGTTGGCCTCATGTCTGCGCGGCGGCGGCGCTCGCTCTCGCGCTTGGCATCTACCGGCATGGCCCGGCGCTGCTCAAGATCGTTGAACCCATCGCCAATCCGCCCGCGCTGCCGCCGACTTGGCGCAAGCGGTCTCTGGGCGACTACTCCATACCGAGTTCCGGTTGGTGGCTGCGCCCGCTCGCGCTGAGTTCCGCCGGTGGGCGCTACCGCTTCACCGCGCGGCTGATGAACGAGTATGCGCGCGAGACCGGGCTCTGCGGTGCGGCCATCTTCGACGCGGAAAATCATCCGCTCGCGAACCGATCTTGGAAGCGCGTGAATATCGAGCGAGGCTTCCAGCTCGCGCCCGATTTGTCGTTCGATTTCCGCGCGCCGCGCTCGATGGACAGATTTCTCGTGGTTCTGTTGGACGGTCCGCATGGTTGCGGCAAGACATGGCAACGCGAGTCGTTCTTGGTTCAGTTCCACTGAGGGAACTGAAGCCTTCGCATCAACACGGGGGCCTGGGACCCCCTCAAAACAAAAAGGACCGGAATGATGGGCCGGTCCGCATAGGAGACACATAGACCAGAAAACCGCCGAGAAGCCGTCGCGTGAATCGCCGGACAAGAAGCGCCGTAAGCCGCGCCTACGGCCGGGGCATGCCTTTATGGACCCGGACGAGTTGACGTCGGAGGAGCGTTGGGATCGGATCGTCGAGCTGCTGGCGATCATGTCGATGCCGGCTTCTCCTGCCGCGTCGAGTAAGGTCAGTTTTGACGGATAAAAACGACACTCGATAATGATAAAATCACCAACATGGCCAACGACAAAAAGCCGGTGAAGTGGGTCGCGATCTACACGCGCAAGTCCACGGACGAAAACCTGGGCGGCGACTTCACGTCGCTCGACTCGCAGCGCGAGTATTGCCAGGCCTTCATCAAGAGCCGCGAAGCCGAGGGCTGGCGAGTCTTTCCCGTGGACTACAACGACCCGGGATTCACGGGCGGCAACATGGACCGGCCGGGGCTCAAGCATCTCCTGTCGGACGCGCGGCAAGGCAAGTTCCAAGCCGTCCTCACCTACAAGTACGATCGCCTGAGCCGCAACACGAAGGACTTCCTGCACGTCCTCGACATCTTCGACAAGCACGGAATCGTCTACGTCTCGGTCACTCAACCGATCGACACCGGCTCGTCGGTGGGCCGTCTCATGCGCTCGATCCTCGTGGACTTCTCGCAGTTCGAGCGCGAGTTGATAAGCGAGCGCACCCGCGACAAGCGCGCGGCGATGGCGCGAAAAGGGAAATGGGCCGGCGGGCCTCCCGTCCTCGGCTACGACGCGGACGAGGAGACCAAGAAGCTCCTCATCAACGCGGCGGAAGCGAAGCAGGTCCGGCTCCTCTACGAGACCTATCTCAAGACGAAGTCCCTCAGCAAGGCGGCCAGCCTCCTCAATAAGCAGGGCCTGCGGATGAAGAAGTGGACGACGCGCAAGGGCAACCTGCACGGCGGGCGGCGCTTCAATAAGGGCAACCTGGACTACG
>JAHFCD010000241.1 GCA_023249695.1 Elusimicrobiota bacterium | reverse complement strand
CCGCGAGCTGGAGGATCCGACGGGCTTAAGCAGCCCGCAAGCTTTCTGATAGTCCATGATTCGTGCCTCCTTGGGCTTCAAGTGGGTGAAAGGTTAGAGTAATGTTACTTGCCGCCGCGCAGCCCGCCCGCGTTCTCTGCGCGCACCGACGGCAGCAGATCCCGGAGCGACTCCCGCCAGTTCTTCGCGAGGTCGTTCCAGCCGGACACCTTCGGGGTGTAGCAGGCGAGCACGGCGGCGCGGGGGAGCTTGCCGGCCTCGATGGCCTTGGCGAGGTCGAGGAACGCCTGGATTTCGTCCTGACGGATCGCCTCCCACTTGTCCGCCGAGCCCTTCAGCTTGGGCGCCGCGACGGCCGCGCTCGGGGCGGTGGCCGCGACCACGGCATCCAGGGCCGCCGCCGTCTCGGCTTCCTGGTGCTCGGCCTCGATCTCGGCGAACGCGCTGGCGTCCTCCTCGGCCTTGGCGCGGGCGAGCTCCGCGGCGCGGCGCTCTTCCTCGCTGGCCGCGTCCTTGATGCGCTGCTCGGCCTCGGCCTTCTCCCGCTCGGCGCGCTCGCGGGCTTCGGTCGCCTCGCGGACCTTGCGGGCTTCCTCCTCCTGGACGCGCCGGGCCGCCATCTCCGCCTCGATGCGCTTGCGATCGGCCGCCCGCCGCTCCTCCTCGACGCGGGCCTTCTCGCGCCCGTCGAAGTCCTTGATCTCGCGCTCCAGCCGCGCCTGCATGTCGCGCGGGGTCGCGAGGAACTCGGCGAGCCAGGCGGTGAACCGCCGATGCGCCTTGAAAAGCAGGTTGCCCGTCTCGGCGTGCTGCTCCTCCTGCGCCTTGATCCACTTGCGGATCTGCTCGCGCGCCTCCCAGGCGGAGTTGCGCCCGGCGAGCGTGTCGATGCGCCCGATCTTGATCTCCGCCAGGGCGCCGAGGGGAGCCCCCTTGGGGAGCGTCGTCCGCTCGACGATCACCTCACGCTGCGGCTCGGTCGCCGCTTCCATTTCCGTTGCTGTTTCCATTTTCCAATCCTCCTCTTCGGTAAAAGCTGGTGACGATTCCGCCCCACGCCTTGATCTCCTCGGCGATGGGGCGCTGGATGGGCTTCAAAATCCCCGGCTTGCCGTCGCCGGAGAGGTAAAGGTTGGCGTGCCGGGTGGGCATCCGGTCGCCAATGCCCAATTCGATGCGGTTCTCCGCCAGCAGGATGTGATAGGCCGCAAGCTGCAAGCTGTGCCAGTCCTGCGGGCCTCCGGTCTTGATGTCGATGAGCCAAATCGCCTTGCGGATGCGCGCGAGAAGATCGAACTTGCCGGCGAAGCGGAATGACCGGCTCGCCAGGGGGATCTCGACGAGGATCGGCTCGATCTCAAGCTCGCCCAGCGCATCCGCCAGGCTCAAGAGGTAGCCCTTCCATCGCTTGTCCAGCGCGCCGAAGTTGAGCATCCCCTGGAGGAGGAGGAGCCCCGCGTCATGCACGGCGCTCCCCCGGTCTCTGGCCTCCTCGGTGTAGAAGGAATCATCGACCCACCGCTCCGCCTTGGCGATCTCTGAGAAGCCGGGCAACCGCTGGCCCTCAATCCAGTAGGTATGCTCGGCCTCGCGGAACTCAAAACCTGGGACTGTCGGCGGGGCGAAGATCACGACTTCTTGACCGCCTTCCCGCTGACCTTCGCGAACGTCGCCGTCTCGGCCAGCGCCTTGTCGATGTCCACGAAGTCGCGCCCTTCGCCGTCCTGGCCAAGGAACTGCGCCAGGAAGCCATTCAGCTCGGCGTTGCCCATGTTCAGCGTCTTCGCCCCGGCCTTGATCGCGTCGGCCTGTGCCGCCTTATTGATCGCGTCCGCCGCCGGGTTGCTCTCCTTGGCCTCCTCGGCCGGGGCCGCGCTCTCCGGCTTGGTCTCGGTCGCGGGCGCGCTCGGCGCGGCGGGGGCGGTGGCTTCCTCCCTCGCCTGCGGCATCCGAATCGGGCCATTCCCGGTGGACTGCGCGATGATGCCCGCCCAATCCTCCTCGCCGTCCCTGACCGCCGTGCCGAACCCGATGAGCGCGGCCACGTCGTCCATGTCCAGCGCGAGCACGTCCTTTTTCCCGACAAGTCGGGGAACGTCCTTCTCGCCGAAGCCCTCGATCCCGGCCTCCTTGATCCGCAGCGCGATCCGCTCGACGGTCTCCTTGCGTGCGATGTCCAGCGGCTTGCCGCCGGTCGCGACCTTGATCGCCTCGCGCCGGATCTCCTCCACGTAGGATTTCGGGATGATCCCGAAGACGGCCTCGCGCTTGGCGATCCGCGACGCGGCGCGCAGCGTGATCCCGCGCATGTCCTCGCCGTAGGGCTGGCCCTTCTTGGTCGTCGTGTTGCGCGAGCCGGGCTCGGTTGTGGAGTTGTTCGTCTCCAGGTCCTCGGCGTAGCCCTCGACGATGACGCGCTTGCCGCCGTCGGCATAGGCGTCGATGATTTTGGCGCCGGAGCGGAAGTTGCCGTAGGCCGCCGCGCAGATTTCCGCCAGGCGGATCGACGGGCCGCTGATGATGATCGGCGAGCCGTCCTTGTCCTTGCGCTTCAGGGAGTAGCTGCACGACTCCGCGATCTCCTTCGTCATGCAGGCCATCGCCTTGGCCGTCCGCAGGAAGCGCGCGAGGTCGCGCGGATACTTGTGCGCGGCCCCGATCTTCACGTCAATCTCGGCGCGCATCGCCTGGACGTTCAGGGTTTCGGTGTGCTCGGCGATGCCCTCAAGGAGCCCCTCGCCTTCTTCGGATTGGGCCGACGCGCGGCCCTCTTCGTCTCGCTCGTTCATCGTCTTCTCCTTTTCGTTGAATCGAAATCTTGGGTCAGAAAGGCAAAAGCTCGTCGTCGGTGAAGAGCGCGAAGCCGGTGCCGGGGCCGTCGACGGCGACCATGAGGACGCCGTTTTTCTCGGCCTTCACGCGCCCCATCCGATTCCCGTTGGCCTCGGAGACCATGCTCCCGACGGTCCAGCCGGACTTGAGCCGCTCGCGAGGGGGCATCTGGCGGCCGTGCTCGAACGCCGAGAGCTTCTTTTTCAGCCCGTCGGCGTAGCCCATGAGGCGTGACTCGTTGGCGTCCGGGTAGGAGCTCAACGGAGAGTCCTCGCCGCGTTCGGCCATGCGGTAGCCGACGAGATACTCGGGAACCTTGTTGTGCCGCAGGATCGGAGCCGGGATGCCAAGCTCCTCCCGCTGCATCTTCATCGCCTTGAGTTCCTGCCGAAGCTCGTCAAGGTCGGCCTTGAGGTTCTCGATTTCCTCCTGCTTGAGCCGTCCGGAAATCGCGAGGGCCTCGGCCTGCTCCTTGAAGTCGGGCTGCTCGTCGCGAGCCTCCAAAATCTTCGCGAGCGCCTGGTCATCCGCGCATCCCGTGACCGTCGGGGCGCCGGGCTTTGAGATTCCATCGTGATAGGCGGCGATCTGCGGCCAAATGCGCTCGGCCGGCGCCACCGTCTTGATGTCGAAGGGCTCGGTCTTGACTTCCCCCGCCCCCTCCGCTACCGTCGTCTCTTCTGATCCGTTCATGATTCGGTTCCTTTCATCGGTTAGATCGCCGGGCTCGACCCCGGCGTTTGCCCCTGCCCTCTCCCGCCGAGGGAAGGCAGGGACGAAAATCATCCGCACATCAGATCGAGGCCCCGGATCGCGTTGGCGATCTCGTCCTCGTCGTAGATAGCCCAGAAGCAATGGCGGCAGATCGCGCCCCATGCTGGCGTCGCGTGCGCCGTCTCGGGCCAAGGGCCGTTCTTGCGGTAGCGGTCGCCGCAGGCTTCGCACTGCCAGGTCAATTCTTCCAGGCATTCCCGGCAAACCTCGTCGCCGTTCGGCTCGGTGAACTCGGCCCGCCCCTCGCAACAGGCGCACCGATGATCGACGCGGTGCATGCGCTCCCACTCGCGGTCGGCGCCGACCACCATGCCGTTTTCGAGGTCGCTGAGCCGGGGCGCGCTCATGATTGCGCCGCCTTCGCCGCTTCCGCCATGATGTCGATCGGCTCCACCTTGAGCGCGCGGGCCAGCTTCCGCGTCATGTTCGGGGTCAGCCCGGCTCCCTCGTCGATCTGCGCGAGCAGCTTGGAAATGTAGCCCTCGCTGGTCTTCATCCGGCGAGAAAGGTCTTTCGAGCTCATCACCTGGCGCTTGAGCGCGGCGGCGACGGCCTCCGGGGAGATGATGATTTTGGTGTCCATGAGTTCCGCTCCTGTGGCCAAAGGATATATCGAAGGCAATTGCCTGTCAATCTTTTTTTTTGACTTTTTCTTGACCAAATATTCGCGGCCGAAGAATCGCCTATTCCGCGATCCCGGCCCACGACTTGAGCAGCCCGTCGTGCGACTCCAGAAGGGCCATCCCCTTGGGGCCGATCTCGCGCGCCAGGCTCTCGTATTTCTCGTTGTCGCTCGGGACCATGAGGTAGCGCCGCTTGACCGAATCCGCGAAGGCGCCCTCGCCGGTCTTGGGCTTCCCGCCCGTCTCCGCCTTGCGATCCTCGGCGATCTCGCCCGCGCGCACGGCCTGCGCCATCGCCTTGGCCGCGTCGGCTTGGTTGCCGTTTCGGATCGCGTCGTAGAACGCCGTCGTCTGCCGGCGGAATTCGTCGTAGCCCTGCTTCTCGCTCGTCCGAAAATTCGGGTCGTTCTTCTTGCGCCACATCCACGTCTGCGCGATGGCCTTGTCGAGTTCCTTGTCGCGCAGCCCCACCGCCGCGAAGTAGGCGTTGCTCGTCGGATTGAGCGCCGTGCGCGTGATCGGCGTCACGGCCTTCACGTACTCCCAAGCCGCCTCCGCCGGGGTCTTGTCGGCGAAGCGCCCCGCGCCGTTGCCGGCCATGCC
>JAHFCD010000240.1 GCA_023249695.1 Elusimicrobiota bacterium | reverse complement strand
CGGCGCCGACGGCGGCCCCCGCGACGATCGCGGCCGAGGCGACGGCGGCGGGATGCTCGCGGCGCCACTGGACGGGGATGGCGGCCCAGACGGCGGGAGCGCCGACCCACAGCGCCGACAAGGAGAGCCAGGTCGAGGCGTCCATGTGGAAGGCGGCGGGGACGGCGGCGACGAGCGCGGCCAGCGGCATGAGGATGCCGGAGAGGCGCGACCAGGACAGCGCGGCGGCGGCGCGCTGCCTGTTCAGCGGAGGAGCTTTGACGGCGGCGGCCGGGATGACGGTGCCTTCCCGGGGAGCGGGCTTGAGCGCGGCGGGCGCGACGGAAACGTCGGGGGCTTCGACGGAGGCCGCCGACGCGAAGGAGCGGGAGCCGTCGTACAGGGCCGGAAGAGCGGGGACCGCGGCGTTCACGGCGACGGAGAGCGCGGGCAGGATCGCGGCCTTCGCGGGACGGGCCGGGCTTTCACGGACGAGCGCGGGCGCGAAGGGGATGGCGGCGGCGGCGAAGGCTTTGACGGCGGCTGGGTTGGCGACGACGGGTTGCGCGGCGATGGAAGGGGCGCTCGCCGCGGGCGCGGCGGCGGGAGAAAGGGACGCGGGCGACGCGAACGGCATCAACGCCGGCGGGGTGATGAGGTACGCGGGAGCGCTCACGGAGGGCGCCGGCGCCGACGGGAGAACGGATCCCGGCCGCACCGAAATATTTCTTATCGCCTGCGCGGCCGCGGGGGAAGGGGCGGCCAGGCAGACGACGACAATAGCGGCGAGCGCTCGTCTCACGAGCCCATTATAGGAACGCGCTACCATACAGGAATAGGCCGAAAGGCCCAGCGTTGGGAACGGAATGGGCCTAGGCGCCGACGGACCCTCGGCGGCGCTTCAGTCGAGCTTGACGCTTACCAGATGCGACGCGGTGGATTCCTTGAGCACCGTATTGATTATCGCTTCGAACCAGAGGCGGGCGTGCTCCTTGAGGCCTTTCTCGTTGAAATGCACCGCGTCCGAGCGGTAGCCGACACGAAGTTCGTCCGTCACGGCGCCTTCGAAGGTCAACTTTCCGTCGCAGACGGCGCGTTGTCCAGCGCGGATCGCCGCCTCGTTTTCGGGTGAGCCGCGCCCGATGTAAGAGGCTCCGGCGATGAGCCAGGGGATGTCGAAGCCGGCATCGCGGCGCGATTGGGCGATGACCTTGGCGAGTTTTCTTGCGTAAACTTCCGTGCTTGTTCCTATCTCCACGTCGGTCTCGCCTTGATGCCACAGGACGGCGCGCGGGCCTCGTGAGCCCGCGCCCGACCGCAGCGGCGCTCGCAAAGCCTCCCGGAATTTCACATAGCATTCGCCGTGCTTTCTCCAAGTCGCCCAGTACAGCCATTCGTGGATTGGCGAGCCGCCGACAGCCACGGAAACGATGCCGACCGGAACTTGGAGGCGGCGAACCAGCAAATCGCCGAGCCGGGGCCACGGAGAACCTTCCCTGCCGGTTGCCAGAGGCTGCGGGTCGCCGGCCCATGACCAGCCGCGCCGGTTCCAGGTCGACACGCGATCCTCGGCCGGCCTCAGGCGCGTCGAGCCCGAGTTTGCCGCGTTCGACTGTCCCGCGATGACAAGGATCTCTCCGACTCCGATTTTTTCGACGCGGGCCTGAGCGAGGAGCGCGCTTCCCTTCCAGGCGCGGACCTCAAGGGCGTACCACCCTCCCGCGAAGACCGGGACGCGTCCGTTCAGCGCGCCGCCGCCAAAAACGCGCGGAAGCGGAAGTTCGACCCACGCCGTCTGTTTTCCCGTGCCGCCGGGCATGACGACGAGCCGCGCCTCAACGCGGCTCGGATCGCCTGAAATCGCGCCGCGGATGCGCAGCACCGCCGCGTCCCGCTCGTCTCTTTGGATCACCTCGCGATGAACCGGGCTCGTGATGACGATCGTCGGAAGATGCGGATCGTCCCGTCGGCATGCGCAACAGAGGAGTAGGGCGGCTATCCGGAGGCATCCGCGCGCGGTCACGCCGTATTTTAACATGCGGGGTCGCCGCGAAGCCTCGGAAGGAATAACCCTACTCGCAGATGTGGCAGACGCCGAGGCCGTCGACGCTCATGGGCTTGTCGCGCTCGGAGTTGACCATGCACAGGAAGCCGAAGGGCTCCGTCGCGTCGGCGGGGCAGCGGAACTGGTGGGGATCGGAGGGAGACACGTAGACCACGTCGCCGACCCCGACCGTCCAGATGTAGCAGCCGGCCTGGGCTTCCCCTTTACCCCTCATCGGGATGACGACGTGCTCGTGCTCGTGCTTCTCGAGCGTCGAGAACCCGCCCGGGGCGATCTCGAAGTAGCGGACGTGGAAATTCATGCTCTCGCCGCGTTTGCCGACCAGCTCGCGGCGGGAGATTCCCTTATACTCGGCCGTGTCGGTCTTGTACGGCTCGAGCGGAACGTCCTTCCACTCGAACTTGCCCGGCTCGCGGCGGATCACCTTCGAGTGATTGCCGTCGATGGGCGGAGGCGGAGGCGCCTTGACGCCCCCGCGGGTGCGGTCCGTGTCGCTCACGAACTAGTCGATGTGCGGCGGCGGCAGCTTGGTGCGGCGCGACACGCGCAGGCGGACCTGGGCGCGGCGTATCGCGGCTTCCATCGCCGCGAGCTGCATCGGATCGAGCCCGGCGTGCACGACCGCCTTCGCCTTCTCGAGCGCCTGGTGGGCGCGCTCCGAGTCGATCTGACCGGCGTCCTCGGCCCTCTCGGCGAACAGGGACACCGTGTCGTTCTTGATCTCGGCGAAGCCGCCGGAGACGGCGAAGTGCTTGACCTCGCCGCCGGCCGTCACACGCACCTCGCCCGCGGCGAGCTGCACGAGAAACGACTGGTGGCCCGGCAGCACGCCCATCTCTCCGCCGTAGGCGGGAAGGACGACGAAATCCGCCGGGGCGGACCACGCCACCTTCTCCGGCGTGACGAGCTCGAGAGTCAGATGCTTATCGGACATGGAAAACCTCTTACTTCATCGTCTCCGCGTTGGCGACGGCTTCTTCGATGCCGCCGCACATGTAGAACGCCTGTTCGGGCAGGGCGTCGTACTTGCCTTCGATCAGCCCCTTGAAGCTCGTGATGGTTTCCTTGAGCTTGACGTATTTTCCGGGGCGGCCGGTGAACTGCTGGGCCACGAAGAACGGCTGCGACAGGAACTTCTGGATCTTGCGGGCCCGGGACACGACCAGCTTGTCGTCCTCGGACAGCTCGTCGATGCCGAGGATGGCGATGATGTCCTGAAGCTCGCGGTAGCGCTGCAGGATCTTCTGCACGCCGCGGGCGACGTTGTAGTGCTCTTCGCCGACGATGTTCGGATCGAGCAGGCGCGACGTCGACTCGAGCGGGTCGACCGACGGGAAGATGCCCAGCTCGGCGATCTGCCGCGAGAGCACGGTCTGCGCGTCCAAGTGGGTGAACGTGTTGGCGACGCCCGGGTCGGTCAGGTCGTCGGCGGGCACGTAGACGGCCTGAATCGACGTGATCGAGCCCTTGTTCGTGGAGGTGATGCGCTCCTGAAGGGCGCCGATCTCCGTCGTCAACGTGGGTTGATAACCCACGGCGGAAGGCATGCGGCCGAGCAGCGCCGAGACCTCGGCGCCGGCCAGCACGTAGCGGAACACATTGTCGATGAAGAGCAGGACGTCCTGGCCTTCCGCGTCGCGGAAGTGCTCGGCCTGGGTCAGCGCGGTGAGGCCGACGCGGGCGCGGGCCCCGGGCGGCTCGTTCATCTGGCCGAACACCAGCACGGTCTTGGAGAGGACGGGCGCGCCGTCGGAGAGCTTGGCCTCTTCCATCTCGCGGTACAGGTCGTTGCCTTCGCGCGAGCGCTCGCCGACGCCGCCGAACACGGACACGCCGCCGTGCTCCTTGGCGACGTTGTTGATGAGCTCCATGATGGTGACGGTCTTGCCGACGCCGGCGCCGCCGAACAGGCCGACCTTGCCGCCCTTCATGTACGGCGCGAGCAGGTCGACGACCTTGATGCCGGTCTCGAAGATCTGGGGCTTGGTGACGAGCTCGGTCAGCTTCGGCGCCTCGCGGTGGATCGGGAGGTTCGTCGCGGACTTGATCGGCGCCAGGTTGTCTTTGGCTTCGCCAAGAACATTCATAAGACGGCCGAGGCAGGCCTTGCCGACGGGCACGGTGATCGGCGCGCCGGTGTCCTCGACGGGAGTGCCGCGGGTCAGACCCTCGGTCGCGGCCATCGCGATCGTGCGCACGATGTTGTCGCCGAGGTGGCTCGCCACTTCGACGGTCAAGGTCGCGCCCGAGCCGTTCTCGCCGGGCAGCTTGATCTTGAGCGCGTTGTAGTTCGCCGGGAGCTTCCCGGACGGGAACTCGACGTCGACGACGGGGCCGATGACTTGGACGATTTTGCCGATGTTCATTTTATAGCTCTCTTGCTCAGTTGGTGGTGGTCGAGGTCAGGCCGATCTTGTGAAAGCGGACGCCGTAGCGGCGCTGGCCGCCGCTGGAGCCGAGGACGCTGCGGACCTCGCCGCGGATCTGCAGATCCGGGTTCAGGCGCAGGTGGAGCGTCATGCCCTTCTCGAGCTCGGCGTCGGTCTTGAACGTCATCCCGCCGGCGGACAGGTCGGTGATCGTCGCGCGGCACTTCGCCGCGGCCGGCCCCTGCATGCTGATGTCGAAGGTCGCGCCGACGGCCGTGCGCGGGTGGCGTCGCTGTTCGGATCCGGTATTTTGGGTCAAAGAGTTCTCCATGTTATGCGGCCAGGGCCTCGGCCCCGCCGACCAGCTCTGCGATCTCCTTCGTGATCATCGCTTGACGCGTGCGGTTCGCGTCCAGCACGTA
>JAHFCD010000239.1 GCA_023249695.1 Elusimicrobiota bacterium | reverse complement strand
CAGCGGGGCGAGTAGGCCGCGCCGAAAACCTTCAGCGCGGCGCCCGCCGTCCGGCTCGTGAGCATCAGCTCCGGGCGCGCCAGGAACACCACCGCGGCGGCGGCCGCCGCGGCGGCGAGCCCGAGCGCCGCGCCCGCGAGACGCCAGGCCCGCGCGCGCGTCAGAACTCCCTCCCGTAGCTGAAGAAGAATTGCCAATGACGGCGGCCGGGGGCGGTGGCCGGATCGCGCCGCCAGATCAGGCTGCGCGCGAAGGTGGCCCGGAAGGTGCCGACGTAGGTGGACCAGCGCGCGCCGAAGCCGGGGGCGTAGTACACGTCGGGGTCGAGGTGCAGCGAGGAGCGTCCGGCCATCGCGACGTCGAGAAACACGAGCGGCTCGAGCCGGTAGGGCAGGAGGTCGCCCGCGCGCAGCTCGAGGCCCTCATAGACGCCGGAGAGGAAGCCGCTCTCGTCGCCGAGCTCGCCCGGACCGACGCCGCGGAAATCGGCGTTGCCGCCGATGAAAAAGCGCATCGCGACCGGGAGCTCGCGCAGCGCGGCGTTCCGGTCGCCGACGACCGTCGTCCCCGCCCAGCCGCGCGCGCCGAACACCGCCAGCGGCGGCTCGAAGGCGCCGACGTTCCACAGCTTCTCCGTCCCCAGCCGCACGCGATGCGCCGTCAAGGTCGAACTCAGCTCGGAAACGCGGGAGGCCGTGTCGAGCTCGGCGTGGAAGCCGACGCGCGGCTCGCGCAGATAGTACTCGAACAGGTGGCTCGTGACGGACAGGCGGGTGTTGAAGCTTTGGAAATACGAGTTCTGGGGCCCGATGCCGCGCCGCGTGTCCGCGTACTCGAGGGCGGGGCCGGCCTGGATCTCGAAGCGCAGGGCCTGGTCGTCCCACGTGTAGGCGGGCATCAGCGACGCCTGAGCGGCGACGGCCTCGTAGCGCGGCTGATCGCTGCGCGCGGCGACGGCGTGCGGGAGCAGATACAGACGCGACGACGGCCGCAGGTAGTAGCGCATCAGCGCGTCGAAGGCCTGGTCGCGCTTCGAGGCGGTCACCGTCGCCTCGACCGAGCTCGCGCGCCAGCCGATGCGGGAGTGGCTCCACCGGACGCGCACGCGCGCGAGCCCCTCCGTGTCCACGCCGGCGCCGATGCGGATGAGGCGAGGCGGCGCGGACGCGACGCGGTGGACGATCCGCACGCCGTCGGTGCCGCACGACACGTCGTAGGACGAGTTCAGGAACAGCGCCTCGCCGACGACGCGGTTCGAGGTGATGGTCAGCAGGCGCTGGTCGATCGGCCGGTCCCGCCGGAAGGCCTCGAAGCGCCGGAAGATGCCCGGGTCGATGCCCTCGATCGCCGGCTCCTCGATCGGATCGGCGGCGTGGATAATCCCGCCGGGAAAGCGGGCGCGAACCACGCCCGACGAGGCGTCGGCCGACATCTCGATTTCGGGGCAGGGGTAGCCGCGGTTCTGCAGGTCCGCGTTGAGCTCGCCTTTCACGCGGTCGAGCATGGCCGGCGTCAGCGGCGCCCCGACGATTCGGCGCTTCTTGCTGAGGTCGATGCCCGCCGGGAGGTTGTCCCCCTCCAGCCTCCGGATCACGGTCCGCTTTCCGGGATCGACGTGCAGGTCGCCGCCCTTGACGGTGAAGACCGGCTGATGCAGCGCGCGCTGCTGGAGAAAGGCCCTCAGGAAGCGCTCGGCCTGCGCCCGCGGGACCTCTTTCCAGCCCTCGCTGTCGGGATCGCCGCAGACGAGCCGGCGCTCGAACGAGGTCAGCGAGACCTTCGTCCCCTCGAAGACGACGCCGGGGCAAACGCGGTATTCATCGGCCGTGGAGCCCGGCCGCGCGAACGCCAGAAGCGCGGAGGCCGCGCCCGCCAAGGCGCGAAAAAGGGCGCGGCGCGCGCGTTCCCGCGGCGAGAGGCCGGTCACGGTCATGGCACAGTATCGCTTTGAAACGCCCTCTCCCGCCACGGCGGGCGGGTGCCATGATTATGACGGGAACGTCAGCGTTTGGGGAACAGGTCCACGATCTTCGCGGCGGCCGCGCCGTTGGGATTGACGCCGAGGCGATCGAAGCCCTGCCGGGCGGTGTCGCGCGTCGGCCTCACGCCTTCGGCCCATTGCTGGAACGGCGGCTTGCCGGACTTCTGCGGCATCGTGTAGCCGAGGAACAGCGCGATCGCGAGCAGAAAAGCGGCCTCGAGGCCGATCTTGGCGGCGCCGCTGCCGAGATCCAGCACCTTGTGGAGCGCCCAGACGCCGAAGGCGCCTCCGGCGATCACGGAGATCACCATGACATGGTAGGCCTGCCCCGTCCAATCGGGGTAGCACACCGCGATGACGGCGTACACCATCAATCCGAGCAGAAAGGTGCGGATCAGCGCCAGGAGGCCTCCGACTTCAACGTCAGGTGGATCTTCAAGAAGGGCTCGGCGAAATCCGTCGGCAGCGCCGGGAACGGCGAGGCGGCCTTGACGGCGGCGAGCGCGGCCGCGTCGAACTCCCCGTCGCCGGAGCTCGACTCCATGCGCAGGTCGGTGAAGGCCCCGTTCCTCAAGATCGAGAACACGACGACGCCTTCTCCCGACGACGCGGCCATGCGCTTCTGCCACGACGCCCACAGCATCTGCCGGACCTGGCTGATGTACCACGGATAGGGGAAATTGGGGAGATCCGTGGCGACCCCGGCGGCGTTGCCGGGCATGCCCGCCGCGGCGCCGGCGGCCGGCGTCAACGCGGTCTCGGGGGCGCCGGACATGGACGGCTTGGGCGGCGGCTTGCGGTCGGTCCAGCCCTTGAGCAGGCTCGGGCGCGGCAGCACGGTCGCGCGGTGCCGCTTCGTCGCGAACGAGTCCGGATCCGCTTGCTGCTCCGGCTTCGCCGGCCCGCCGTCCGGCTCCGGCGGGCGCGGATCCGCGGGGGCCGCGGTTTGAATCACGGCGGGGCCTCCGACGAAATCGATCATGTACACCTTGTCGGCCTTCTTCAGCGCCGACGGCGCGTAGAAGGCCGCGACGATCAGCGCGGCGGCGTGCAGCCCGGCGGAGCGCGCGAGAAACGGCTTCAGCGCGTCCGTCATTTCTCGTCCGGAGTGACCCCGATGCCGAGCTTGCCGACGCCGAGCTTCTTCGCGAAGTCGAGGATCGTGACGACCTTCTCCACCGGCGTCAGGCGGTCGGACTGGACGAGCACGGTCTTGCCCGCGGCCTTGGACAGGCGCAAGGTCATCTCGCGCTCGACCTTCTCCCATTTCACGGCGACGCCCTCGATGGTCACGGCGCCGGTGCGCGAGATCTGGATCGTCACCGCGGAGTCGGAGGCGGCGGGCTCGCCCGACGAGGCCTTCGGCAGCTTCACGGTCAGCTGATGGTTGACGAGAATCGGCGTCAGGACCATGAAGATGATGACGAGGATCAGCGACACGTCGATGAGCGGGACGAGGTTCATCTCCGCGAACACGCGGCGGCGTTTGGTCCCGGACGTGGCGGCGTGCATCGGCTTAGCGGTGCGTGCGCTCGGCGAGGCCGTCGAGGACCTCGTCGATCATCCAGCGCAGCTCCTCTTCGAAGCGGGTGATCTTCTGGTTGAAGTGGTTGAAGGCGGCGACGGCGGGGATCGCGACGAGCAGGCCGGCGGCGGTGCAGATCAGCGCCTCGGAGATGCCGACGGCGACGAGCCCGGGCCCGGCCCCCGCGGCGTTGGCGAGGTCCTTGAACGCGCGCATGACGCCGAGCACGGTGCCGAACAGGCCGATGAACGGCGCGACCGAGGCGATCGTCCCCAAGGTCGAGATCCCCCGCTCGAGCTCGGACACCGCGCGCTGCGAGGCGCGCTCCGCGCCGCGGCGGCGCTCGTCGCGGTTGGTCGGGCCGGAGAGCGTGGCCATCACGACGCCGGCGGCGAGGCCCTTATGGCCTTTCGCGAGCGCGGCCGCGTCGGGCAGCTTGCCCGCGTCGGCGGCGGCGCGCACCTTCGCGAGGAATTCCACGGACCCGCCGGTGGCTTTCCTGAAAAACTTGTAGCGCTCCCAGATCAGGGCCACGCAATACACGGACAAGACGATCATCCCGATCAGAACGGGCCCGCCGGCGACGAGGATTTCCTTGATGCCTGCCTGTTGTCCCATGGACTGATTATATATTTTAATGCCGCGCGATGAAGAGAGTGGTCGTCAGCCGTCCCGGAGGGCACGAGGCGCTCGAGCTCGTCGAGGAAGCCGATCCCGTTCCCGGTCCCGGACAAGTCCGCGTGCGCGTGCGCGCCGCCGGCGTCAACTTCGCCGACACGATCGTCCGCGAGGGCTGGTACGAGGCCGCCAAGGGCCGGTACCCGCTCACGCCGGGCTTCGAGTTCGCGGGCGTCGTGGACCGCTCCGAGGCCGAGGCCTTCAAGCCCGGCGACCGCGTGTTCGGCTTCACGCGCTTCGGCGGCTATTCCTCGATTCAAATCGTCGAGCCCGGCCGCCTGCGCCCGATGCCCGCGGGCTGGTCGTTTTCCGATTGCGCGGGCGTGCCCGCGGTCCACTTCACCGCCTACCACGCGCTGCAGCAGGTCGCCAAGGTGGCCGCAGGCGAAACCCTCCTCGTGCACTCCGCGGCGGGAGGCGTGGGCACCGCGCTGCTCCAGCAGGCGAAGCTGGCGGGGTGCCGGACGATCGCGGTCGTCGGGTCCGAGCGCAAGGGCGCGGTCGCGCGTGAGTTCGGCGCGGACGCGGTGGTCGTGCGCGGGCCTTCCCTCTGGGCCGACCTCGACGCGGCGGCGCCCGGGGGCTTCGACGCGATCTTCGACGCCAACGGCGTGACGACCCCGCGCCCCGGCTTCGAGCGCCTCAAGCTCGGC
>JAHFCD010000238.1 GCA_023249695.1 Elusimicrobiota bacterium | reverse complement strand
TCTCCTTTATCGGGGATCAGCAGCACCCCCATCAAATAGTGGCCGGGCACGGACACTCCGACCATCTTCATCTGCGCCCAGTTGGACAGGATGGAGCCCAGCAGCGCGGTCTTGGTGTCGCAGTCGCCCCAGCCGAGGACCACGGCCGTGATCGGGGGCAGGACGCCGCCTGTGTGCTTCTCTTTATAGACGGGGTCGGGCTGCTTGTAGTACATCGCGGTCTGCACGAAGGAGAGGACGGATCCGATGATGTCGCCGGAGCGGTACTTGCGGGTGTTCGCGATCTTCTCGAAGGCGAGCGAGAGCGGCTTGATCAGTCCCGAGTTCTTTCTGATGACGCCGGGCATGTCCACCGTGACCGTGTTTCCCTTCATCATCCGAAAGCCGTGCGAGCCGAGGTAGTCCTTCACCCGCTGGTCGTACTCCTTGTCGAGGGCGGCGATCGCGGCGTCGAGCTGGGCCTGGGACTTCCCCTGCTTGACGGCGAGCTTGAACACGCTCTGCCGCGCGTTCTCGCGCCAGGTCTTCACCTCGGCGAGGCCTTCCTTTCTATAGCCGAAAGCCTCGTTGTAGGGCCGGAAATCCTTCTCCGCGATCTGGTAGGAGACCTCCAGCTTATCCTTGTTGAAGTTCTGGAAGCCGTAGGTCGCGGCGCGGTAGCCGGCGGATTTCTGTATGCGCTGGAAGGTTTTCGGCCCGCCGCCGGCGTTCGAGCCGCCCGAGCTTTCTCCGCCCGTGGCGATGTCGTCGTCGTCGGAGTCCTGCCCGAACAAGGTCTGGCCGTCGACCGGAGGAATGACCATGCGGGCCTCGGCGATCAAGCCGAGCCGCAGGGAGAAGAACGATCCGACGAACAGGATCGCGCCGAAAGACGCCGACGGTCCGCGCCATGCCATCAGCTTATTTTAGCACCTTGCGGGGGTCCCGAGAGCCTGTTATCATTCGATCGGACATGACGGACCACGACCCGCTCATCGGAACGACCCTCGGACCTTGCCGCCTCGACGCGCTCATCGGCCGCGGGGGCATGGGCCGGGTCTACAAGGCGCATCACCTCGCCCTCGACCGCCCCGTGGCCGTCAAACTCGTCGACGTCAACGACGCGATGGCGGGCACGAGCGGGGAGGCGGTGCGCGGACAAATCCTGGCCGAGGCCCGGAGCGCGGCCAAGCTCGAGGACCCCCGCATCGTCGCCGTCTACGAGGTGGGCGAGGAGCGCGGCCTCCCCTATATCGTGATGCAATGGGTCGACGGCGAAACCCTCGAGGCGAAGGTCCAGCGCGCGGGCCGCCTGCCCGTCGCCGAGGCGCTCGAGATCATCCGCGAGACCGCGGCCGCTCTCGGCGCGGCGCATAAGGCCGGCCTCGTGCACCGCGATATCAAGCCCGGCAACATCCTCTTGGACGGGCGCGGCGCCGTGAAGCTCACCGATTTCGGCATCGCGCGAGCCGCCGGCGCCGCCGGCGCCGCCGCGGCCGCCGATGAGATCGCCGCCGGGTCCTTTCATTTCATGGCTCCGGAGCAGGCCTACGGAGGCCCCCCCGATCCGAGGTCCGACCTGTACGCGCTCGGGTCGACGTGGTACTACGCGCTGACCGGCGAGCCGCCGTACATGGGATCGGCGGCGGACGCGCTCTTGCGCCATCGCGACGAGGCCCCCCCCGAGGTGCGGCGCCTTCGCCCCGAGGTCACGGAGCGCGCGGCGGCGCTCCTGAGCCGGCTGATGGCCAAGAAGGTCGAGGACCGCCCGGCCGACGCGGCCGAGCTGCTGAAGGCGCTGCTGTCGCCGCGCATGCTCCTCGACACGGACACGAGCGGCTCGCCCTTCAAAATTCTGCCCTCGAAGCCGCGCCTTGACGCGGTCGTTCCCCCTTCTCCCCCTCCGCCCCCGGCCGCGCTCTCGCCCGCCGCCGAGGAGGCCATGCTCGAGCGCGTGCGGGCGACGAGCCGCACCGGGACCTTGCCCCCGCCGCCGCCCGTCCCCGAGCCCGCGGCGGCGCTCGGCTCGAAGGCCTCCTTCGTCGGGCTGCTCGCCGCGTTCGGCCTGATCGCCTTCGGCTGGCAATGGCGCCGGGCCGGTCCCGAGGACTGGGCCGCGGGCGCGGCGCTTCTTGCGCTGCTGCCGGCCCTGCTGACCTACGGCGACCGGACCAACGTCTGGCGCAAAGCCGTCAGCGCGGCCGGCTGCGCCGGGGCTATGGCATGCTGGTCGAAGCACGTCTTCGGCGGCGGCGCGTCGATTCCCGCGCTCGAAGCGGCCATCTTCGGCGCCTTAGGCCTCTGCGCCTTGTTCGGCTCCGCGTACCTCGGCCAATGGGGTCAGGACCGCTCGGAGGCGGTCTGGGCGCGGGTTCTGGGCCCGGCGGCGGGCCTCGGGCTGTTGATCTCCGCGCTGACCTGGACCGTCCCTGAGACGCAGGCCTGGACCTCGGCCCTCTCCGAACGCGGGGCCGCGTGGTGGGCCGCCTTCGCCGGCTCGGGCGGCGGCTGGCGCTGGCTCGGGACCGCGGGCGTGGGCGCGGCGCTCGGCGCCGCGGTGCATCTGAAGGTCACGGACGCGGGCGCGCCCAAGGACCGCATGCTCAACTGGAATAAGTGAGAGCTCGTTAGCGCCGGATGATCGGGCTGATTTTCCCCCAAACCGGATCGTGATCCGGCGTGGGAGGGACCGAGCCGCCGCCGAATCGCGCCCCAGAACCCGGTTCGGCCGCGGCCTCTCGGACGGCATCTGCTCCGATCACCGTGCCGGGCGTCCACGCGCGGCCCAACTCCAAGAGTCTCATGAAGACTCGCCGTTCGCAGGGAGACATTTTGTCGACGACGCGTTCGACGTTCTTCGCTTTCTGGAACTCAGTCCAATCGACCGAGGCCATATCCTGGTCGGTGACCGCGGGATTCGGAACGCAGGCGCGACGGGCGATCCCATAGAGGTGGGCGATTTCGGGGAGGCCGACCTCTCCGGGACGGGGATGGACCTCGATGGCGCCGCTCGGCGGGATAAGGCCGGAAGGCAGAGGCGCGGAGGGCTTTATGGGCTGGGCCGCGGCCGGCCGTGCGGACATGCTCCTGAGCGTTTCCGCGTTCCGCTCGCCCATGCCCAGAAATAGGTACAAATTCACGCAGTCGGTGCTGAGGCCGGGTGGGATCTTCCCGAGGTAGAAGTCACTGTTGTAGGATTTTGGCAGAGCGTCCAACTCGGCCTGAGACATGCTTCCGGGGTCCGTGCAATATCGTTGGGCTAGTTCGGCCAAGGCGTTTCTCAGGCGCTCGTCGTGTTCTTTTTTGTCGATTTCGACTTGCTTGCGAGCCTGAGCGGCGGCTTTGGCTCCCGCTTCGGTAAACTTTTTTTGCAGCAGAGCTTCGTGCCCGGGAGAAATTTCGGATTCCGCGGGCACTAGGGCCAAGCTTCCGCTCCGGTCCTTTCCGATCCACCTCGGTATGAGTATTACCTGGGGCCAGGTTAAATTTTTCGTTTCGCACTCATAAGCCTGAATTCTGAACTGAGCGGCCATTTTCAAATGCGGAGTGGGGTCCCCGCCGAGTTGGACCGCGAACTGTGCGGCGCGCTCGTAAGCGTGCTGCTCTGTTCGAAACGAGACAGATGGCGGGTCCTTTAGTGTGAATCCTCCTGACTTCCCAGCGATGTCCACCCAATGCGAGGTTTCGTGATAGATGAGTATCGCCAAATTCTCGGGAGAGGCGAAGGCTTGGTCATAGAACTCCATCACGCCATTGCCGCGCGTATAGGCGGCTTTGACGCCGCCGCCCACGACGGCATTATCCGACTGTTCCTTGGCCAGTTCTCCTGAGTTGCGTTTGCGCCATTGACCAGTTATCGCATCTCGTTTCTCGTGACGGCTGTAATGCGGCAGCCAGGGCTTGGCGACCATATTCGCACCGCCGGACGCCCTCGGGTCGCCGGTGAAATCCGTGACCGGCGGGAACAACTGGAATGCCTTAGAGGCTTCCAGGACGGCCTCATTATGAGCCTTGTAGTTCGTCGCAACGGCAGATTGATGTTTAACCATCCGCCGCAAATACTCCGGGTCTGAGAGCTCCGCCGCCTTTATTGCGTCGTCGGTGATGATCGCCCAAGGCTTGTACCAGGGTATGTTTTCCGCGAGTTCGGTCTTGATCTGCTTCGCACGCTTTTCTAAATCATCGGCGGCGTCGTTTTCACCAATTTCCGCGATTTTTATATCCGCCAAAGCAGACAAAACCTTCAGTCTTGCCGCAGCACTCGGGGGAACGGGCTGGGGCATGAAATTAGACGGACAATCGATAACCGCGCAATTCACGCCGACCTGCGCGTTCAAGGGGCTTGCCGAAAAAATGATGCCGGCCAAGAGGAACTTCATTTGACCACCTCGAGGATAATAGGCGGGGCGACCAGGGTCACCTCTCGTCTCGAAGAATACTGGGTATCCAAGCTCGACGGGAAAGTCGGCCAAAATAAGAAATCGAGCCAGCGGGATCGGTTTTCCCAGCGCGCAAAGATCGGGTCAACATCCAGCTTATCCGTAAATCCGGCGCTGATCGTGTAGCGCCCCGGTCGATTGAGCTTGTACCGATCCAGATGGATGAAGCCGTCGGGCGGAGCCGGGAAGGCGGGCGGATTTTCCACTCGTACCCTGCCGTAACCGTCAGCCAAACCCCCATCTTCAGTTCTGACGCTCGTCGCGACTATGCGGTAAGGTCGAAGTACCGACGTAATCGTTTCAAAGGATTCGCCGGATTTAAGGTATATAAAGCGCGGCTCATGCAGCTTGCCGGCCTTGTAAAGGTGGAAGATTTTTCCATAATCGGGCTGATAGGGATAAATGATTCCTTCCGTCGATATCGAGACTCCCTTGGAA
>JAHFCD010000237.1 GCA_023249695.1 Elusimicrobiota bacterium | reverse complement strand
ACCGCGCCCGCGAGCACGCCGGACGGGAACGGCTGCGCGTACGCGAGGAAGTCGTGATGCGAGCCCTGCGCCAGCTCCGCGTGGCTCGCCGCGATCTCGCGCCGCTCGACGCGGGCGAGCCCCGCGGGATTCCAGTAGATCGCGTCGGCGTCGTCGGCGAGGGCCGTGTAGGCGCCGCCCAGCGCCAGCGCGCGCGCTCCCGCGCCGACGGCGAGAAAGGAGGCGCCTTCCGCGGCGCGGGCGCGCGGAGCCGTCAAGAGGAGCAGGACGACGAGGGCGCACGCCCTCATTTGACGACCCCGACCTTCCCCGACCGGCCCACGTCCGCCTGGCCCGCCTTGCGCGCGGTCACGACGTACGTGTAGAGTCCCGTGGCGACTCCGGAAACGTCCCACAGGTGCTCGAAGGTGAGCTGCGCGCCGCCGCCGTTGCCGTCGTCGAACGCCCCAAGGCTGGTGAAGTTCGACGACGAGTGGACGCGGCGGCCGGCGAGGTCGTAGACGCGGATCTCGACGCCGTCGGCCGCGCCCGCCTGGATCCGGAAGGCGACCGTGCCCGCGCCGCGGGCGGGGTTGGGAAACGCGTACAGCGCGCGCAGGGCGAACGCGGGGTCCGCCGCGCGCGGCGCGATCAGCAGCAAAGTCAGGCTCGAATTTCCTCCGCCCGGCCCGGGATTGGCGACGGAGACGCGGCCCGCGCTCGGCGGAGCCAGGTCGTTGTCCATGAGGGCGGCGGACAGCTGCGCGCTGCTGACGAAGACGGTGCTCCGGGGGCGCCCGTTGTAATACACGGCCGAGTCCCGTATGAAGCCCCGGCCGTACAGGCGCAGCGTGAACCCGGGGCCGCCGACCGTCGCGCTCGAGGGCTGAAGGACGGCCAAGGACGGAGCCGGATTCTCCACCCGAAACACGGCGGCCGCCGACGTTCCTCCCCCGGGAGCCGGATTGCTCACGGCGACGGCGGACTCCCGCGCCGATGCCAGCTCGGAGGCGAGCAGCGCCGTGGTCAGGGTGCCGCCGTCGACAAAGGCCGCGTTCCGGGGCTGGCCGTTCCACAGGACGGTCGAGACGCCGAGAAAGTTAGCGCCCGTCAGGCGCAGCGTGAATCCCGGGCTCCCGACGAGAACGCTCGCCGATGACAGGGAAACGAGCGCCGGGGCCGGCGCGACGATGCCCACGCTCATCATGGCGGAGACCTGGCCGTCCGGATTCGCGACCGAGACGCTCGCCGCGCCGGGCCCGGCGATATCGGCGGCGCCGATCGCGGCGCGGACCTCCGCGGCGCTCACGAACGTCGTCGCGCGGGCCGCGCCGTTCCACCGGGCCGTCGCGCCGGCCGCGAAGTCCGAGCCCATCACGGTCAAGGTAAAGGCGGGGCCGCCGGCCCGCGCCGGCGAGGGCGACAGCGAGAGGATCGCGGGCGCGGGCGCGGGCGGCGGCGGCGTCGCCATCGCCTCGCGGACGGTGCGAACCACCGTTCCGCGCGAGTCCCGGGCCTTGAGCCAATCGAGGAATCCGGCCAAGACGGCCTCGGTCACCGAGTACCCCCCGCAGCCGGCGCAAATGTGGTGAAAGACGAGAGGGACCCACCCGCCCCCCGCGTTCTCGACGTCGACGACCAAGGCCTCGATATCGGCGAGCGCGTCGCTCGCGGCGATCGACCCGGGCGCGCGGATCGCGAAGACGTCGAGCGGAGGAAGGGTCTCCGCCTTCGGGCAGGTCGGGCAGAAATAGTCGCCGACCGAACGGGCGTTGGAGTACCCGCAGCCCCGCACGGCGCTCTCGACCGCCGCGTCGTGCGAGCCGAAGGGATAGGCGAAGGAATCCGGCGCGTACCCCCAAGCGATGAGGTTTCTCCGGTCGTCGCAGACTTGATGAACGACCTCGGTCGAGACGATCGTGTCCAAGGCGAGATGATCGAGCGTGTGGCCGCCGATCTCGTGGCCGTGCGCGTAAAGCGCGTCGACATCGGCGCGGGTCATGTACCACCCGCTGCTCCCGAGCTGGGAGCTGTTGACGTAGAAGGTTCCCTTCAGGCCGCGTTGGTCGAGCATGCGCCCCGCGAGCGCGTGGTCGGCGGAGCCGTCGTCGAAGGTCAGGCTGACGACGGTCTGGGCGGCCTCGGCGCGCGGGCCCCAGGCGACGCCCAGGATCAGGGCCGCGAGCAGGGGCGCGGGTTTCACCGCCGGCCTACCGGAAGCGAAGCTCCTTCATGTACGGCGAGGACTTGCCCGCGTTCCACTGGAGGACCGTCTTCAAATAGAACGCGCGCGCCGCCTCGGGCGATTTTTTTCCGCCGATGACCTCGTCGGCGAGGTTCAGAGCGAGGATGTTCGTCTCCTCCGATTCGCTGACGGCGGACAGCGCCCGGTTGTCGCGGCTCAGCCTCAGCGCGAGGTCCAGGCTCGCCACCGCCCCCATTTTTTCCTGGGGCACCGTGTAGCCGATCGTCTGCTCGAGCACGTCGAGGTGCTCGCGAGGATCGCGATAGACCGTGGTGATTTTCCAGGCGCCGTTGTCGTACCAGACGAGGCGGTCCGCGATCGCCACGTCGGGCGGGCCGTATTTTTCGAGTATCACCTCCGCCGTCCGCTGCGAGACCACGGGCCAGACGGAGATGAACCGCCGGGCGTCCGCGTCCCGCAGCCGCGCCGCCGTCTCCGCGGCCCTCCCGGCCTGCACGACGACGGCTCCATCCTTCGCCTTGGAGACGATCATGGAGCCGGCGTTGATCGCGTCGCTGTCGAAGCCCATGATCTCCGGCACGACGACGGTGACGGTCTCGCCGGACGCCATGCGGCGCGCGCCGGCCAGGATGGAGCCGTCCTTGGCGATGCTCCCGGGGGCGAGCTGGACGCCCCGCCCTTCGCTTCTGACGGTCATCTCGCCCGGCCACGCGGCCGTGATCAAAACCGAGCCCCCCCTTTTCAGGCGGAATTTCTGATCGCCGACGCTGACCTCGAGAGCCTTCGGCCAGCCTTCACGCGCCGCGACGCGCAGGGCGCCCGAGCGGCTCCCCTCCGGCTCGACGACCGTGAACTGAAACGTGTCGCCTTGGCCGGCGCGGACGGTCGCGTGGTAGTCGGAGTCGAAGGTCGCCGTCCCTTCCAGCACGCGGACGACGGCTCCGGGAGGGAGAAAGGGAAGCTTCCGCGCGTCGGCGACGCCCCGGTCGTCAAGCCTGACCTCGAGCCTGCCGCTGAGCCGGCTGATTTGCAGCTGGGGCGCGGCGTCGGCCGGCGGCGCCGCCGTATCCGCGCGTACACCGCCCAACAGCAGGAACAACGACACTGCGCCAATCGTGGCTTCGAACATGGCTGCCTCCGCGCGGACGATCCGGTCTGCACGGCACTATACAAGGCCGCGCCGTAGTCCTCCATAGAAGCGAGGTGACAGTATTTTTGTCGGCCGGTGATGAAATATCCCCGTAATATAAAAAACGCATAATCTCAACAGTGTTGAGCTTCCTTCTCCTCCTGACCTTGGCTTGGAGCGCCCCCGCCCCGGCGCAAGCCGCGAGCGCTTCCGCCGCCTCCAGCGGGCTCGAGCCCGCCCGCCTGCAGGCCCTGCTCCAGCGTTTCGTGGACAAGCTCTACCTGAAAGCGTTCCGCCACCTCGGCGACGAGCGCGATTTCGACCACGGCCACGTGCTGTACGCGCCCGCCTCGAGGACCCCGGTCGCCATCCTTTACCACACCCAGGAGCTCGCCCAGGACGAGCCCGCGGGCAGCGCGTTCGGTTATGTCGACGCCGGAGCGCGAAATTGGATCCAGTGGGTGGACCGGGACGGCATCGAAAACGCGGATCGCTACCAACGCGCGGAATTCCCCGACTCCGCCTTCTGGCGCTGGTTTAAGGAAGAGCGCGTTCCGATATTGAAGAGCCATCACACGATCGTGGACAAGATGCTCGATCCGGCCCGGCTCGGAGCGGAGACGTCCGACAGCCAGCAGCTGGTCTTCACGCGGTTCGAGTGCGGGGCCCCGCCCGCGCCCGTCCCGGGAAACGCCTCCATCGACATCCGCCTGCCGACCGGCGAGCGCGTCTGCCTGTCCCTCAGCGCCACGTAGGAGTGTGACGGGCTCAGCGAAATAGCTTTACACGCCCTCCATGGGCGCGCCCCCGCAATTCGAGTAACCTCCTAATAGCCGGCGAACGGAGGCGAACGCATGGGCGGTCAGCGGGAAGAATCGGATTTCCACGGACGTGCCGCGCTTGAACGTTGCCTCCTGGCCTGCGCTGCGGCGGTCATCTACTACGCGCTCGCCCGCGGGAGCCTGCTGTTCGCGCTCGGCCCTTCCACCCCCCCCTTGGTCTGGCTCGCCTCGGGCTTCGCGCTCGCGGCGGCTCTGCTCTGGGGGCCGAGCGCCGGGGCCGGCGTCTTCGTCGGCGCCTTCCTTGCCCACGACCCGGACGCCGTCGTCGAGCCGGGGCCGACTCTCGCCGCCGCGCTGGCCGCTTCGTCGCTGGCCGGCCTCGGCGCCGCCGCGGAAGCCCTGATCGGCGCCGCGCTCCTGCGGCGGCTCGGAGTCACGGAGGACCTGGCCCGCCGCGCGCGCGAAGCGGCCCGGTTTTCCCTCCTGGCGCTCGTGATCGGCGCGATTCGGCCCGGGTTCGTGCTGCTCGCCGTGGCCGTGCAGGGCGCCGCGCCGGGACCCGATTGGGCTCGGGCCGGTCTCGCCTGGTGGGTCGCCGACGTCGCGGGGCTGCTCGTCGCCGTGCCGCTGATCCTGGCCTGGTCCCGGCCGAACGCGCGCCGCGCGCTCGCGCCGCCGGCCCGAGCGGCCGCCTGGCTGAGGGCCCGCCGCGCCGCGAAAGAGCGCGCGGACCTGGGCAGGCTCGCGTTCGAGCGCCTGCCCAACGGACTCGCGATCCT
>JAHFCD010000236.1 GCA_023249695.1 Elusimicrobiota bacterium | reverse complement strand
CCGTAAGGCCTAGACTCGGAGCGGGTCTTTCGGGTAGAATCGGCGCATGACCAACCTCCTCGCCGCCGCCGCGCTGATCGCCACGCAGATGGGAGCGCCGCTCCCCGCCGACGCCCCCGCCGTCGTCGTTCCCGTCGCGATCGCCAAGGCCGCGCCCGCGGCCAGCGCCGCCGCGGCGTCCGGCTATGTCTCGGCCACGGGCTTCCTGTCGGGCAACGGCTACCTGCACTGCAGCGCTCCGCAGAACGGATCCGGCTGGATGAGCGGCTCGGTGAACCTCACGGCCCAGATGCCGGTCAACGGACCCGACGGCGTGCACGGCACGGTCCCTGTCTCCGGCTACGTGTTTCTCAACGGCTCCTGCCAGAACGGCGCGGGCTTCGTCAACGGCTCCGCGTCGGTGACCGGCTGGGGAACCTTGTACTCCCGCGAGGGCAAGCGCGCCGGAACCGTGCAGCTCAACGGCTCGGTGTTCGTCAGCCAGTACGCGTCCGGCTTTGTCTGGGTCAATCAGTACGCGAACGTCAGCGGCTACTTCACCGCCGATCCCGCGAACTAAGCCCCGCGCAGACCGCGGCTGACGGCGTGATGGAACCAGTGCGGGCCGGTCTCCTCCGTCGGAGAAAAACGACCGCGCGGCGCCGAGCCTGAGCGCAGACCCCGGCGCACCTGCGCCATCGCCTCGACGTCCTCGGCGTCCACCTGGTCGGACAGCCAGCGGCTTTCGCGCGCGGCGAACTTCTTGTCGTCCCAGGACCAGGCGTACCAGCGGAACAAGGTCTTGTCCGGCCGCTCCGGGATCGGCTCATAGACGTTCACCGAGAGCCCCCACGGATAGAAGTTGAGCGTCAGGTTCGGAAAGAGGAACCACCACAGCGCGAACACCCGGCGGCCTTTCGGATCGCGGAAGCGCGCCGGCAGAAGGTCCGGGTCGAAGCCGCTCTCCGGGTCCTTCGCGTACGCCCACTGCAGGGACGCGCCCTCGTGCAGCTCGGTGCGGTAGGAGTTCAGGTCGATCGCGTCGGCGAGGCCGGCGGGCGCCTTGTGGATGAACTGGACGTGAAACTTGTCCATATAGTTCCACGAGTGCTGCTTCCAGTTCCCGTCGAGCTCGCGCAGGTCGCCGGCCTGGGGACGGCGCTCGAGGCGCTCGACCGGCAAGGCGCCGAGGGATTCCTCGACCAGGCCGGCGATCCGGCCAAACGGAGACGCCGGCTTGCCGAGGCAGGCGAAAAGAAGCGGGCCGAGCGCCTCGGTGGGAAATTCGGCGAGGTGATCGCAGGCCCGGGGAAACACCCCGGCCTTCGGCGCGAAGCCCGGCTGGCTCAGGCACTTGCCTGCCGCGTCGAACTGGCGGCCGTGCTGGGCGCAGACGAGGCGCTCGCCGCGCCCCGGGCCGGGCGCCAGCGGGTACCAGGCGTGCGTGCACACGTTCGGGAGAAGACGGAGCTTCGCGTCGCGCCAGCCGCGCTGAAGGAACAACGGCTTCTCGAGGAGGGACACCGGGGCCCGCGCGCCGCGCTGCTTGAGGCGCTCGACCCAAGGCCGCGAGTCCGCGCGCGCGTCCGCCCCGGAAGGCTCCGGCAGAAGCAGCCAGCGGGTCTGGAAAATCGTCTCCAGCTCGAGGGCGAGGACCGCGGGGTCGAAGAACGCGCGGGCGGCGAGGCCCTCGGCCTTGGCGATGTCCTCGGAGACGATCAGGTCCTTCATCGCCCGATCGCTTTTTTAAGGAAGTTGGGGAGGGCGAAGCACGCGACGTGGATGTCGGCGTTGTACCAGCGCAGGCGCAGCTTCGCTCTGGCGACGCGCGCCGCCGAGAAATCCTTCACCGGATGAAGCCCTTTCGTCGCGAACGTGAACGCCCATAGGCCGCCCGGGTAGGTCAGGTTGTTGAACAGGCAGACCTCGACCACGGGGAAGATGGGCTTCGTGATCTTGAAAAGGTTCTTGATCGTCGTGATCTCGTAGAACGGGGAGCCGGCCTGGCTCGCGACGATCCCGTCCTCGGTCAGGATTTTCTTCACGTTCTTGTAGAACGACGGCCCAAACAGCTCCTTCGCCGGGCCGAACGGCTCCGTCGAGTCCACGATCACGACGTCGAACTTCTCCTTCGTCTCGGCGACGAACTTCACGCCGTCGGCGATCAGGACGCGGGCGCGCTTGTCGGACAGGGCGCCGGCGGTCTGCGGTATGTATTTGCGCGAGGCGTCGACGACCAGCCCGTCGATCTCCACCAGCACGCACGTCTCGACCGACGCGTGCTTGAGCACCTCGCGCACGGTGCCGCCGTCACCGCCGCCGATGACGAGCACGCGGCGCGGCTTCGGGTGGAGGAACATGGCGGGATGCGCGATCATCTCGTGGTAGACGAACTCGTCGCGCTCGGACACCATCGTCATGCCGTCGATCAGCAGCAGCCGGCCATGGCCCGCCGTTTCGACCACCTCGACGCTTTGGAACGGGCTCCGGCCTTTGAACAGGCGCCGCTTGAGCTTGAAGCTCGTCCGGACGATGCCTTGATACACTTCGTCGACCCAGACGGTTTTTTTCACAGCACGATCTCGACGGCGGGCGCCGCGCCCTCGACGGGCTTGAAGTGATGGTCGAAGGTCACGCGATAGCCGCAGGAGAGATTCTGGCGCACCGCCCGCTTGATCGGGTAGTAGCAGCGGATCTTCTGTCGGGAACTTTGGGGTTGGAACAAAATAACATCACACGACTGCGGCTTGAACAGGTCGAGCACGCGCGTGATCGTCTCGTTCGCGTCGCCCTCGACGGCGTTCGTCTCGAAGCTCACGTACGAGCCGATCTTCTGCGGCGTCACGTGGATCGTGTAGTACTTGGACCCGCGGATCGCGTTGAGCGAGTAGCCCATCGGCTCGAACAGGTAGTCGTCGACCTGGAAGCCCGGCAGGATGGTCCAGACGCCGGACTTCTCCTTGATGAAGTCCTTCTTGCGGGCGGGGCCGCTCATGAAGACGCGGGAGGCCTGCGGGTCGATGCCGTGCATCAGGATCTCGAGCGTCAGATCCTCCGCGACGGGCGCGTAGGGCTTGTCGAGATGGAAAAGAAAAACGTGGTGGTCGTCGCCGTCGCCGAAGCGGTAGGACTTCGCCGGCATGCGGTCGGTCAGGCGCCGGCAGTCGTCGAAAAAGTTGGAGGGCTGATATTCCTGGTGGTGGGCGTTCTTGCGCTCGTACACGAGGTACTGGAACGCGTCGGTGCCGAAATCCTCGACGAGCTGAAGCACCGCGCCGACGAGGTCGGTGCGCCCGCAGGTGATCATCGTCAGCCAGGTGTCGGTGACAAACAGGCTCGACTCGGACAGCAGGTACGCGTCCATCGACTCGTTGGAGATCGTCGACAGGACCTGGGCGTTCGCCTTGGCGACGATGCCTTTCCAGTAGTCGTGCCCGCGGGCGCGCAGCGAGGGAAGGCCCGGAGCCATGGCCAGCTCGACCTTCTTCTCGGGACCCTCGAAGAACATCTAGCGCTTCCTCCGGTTGCGGGCCGCGACTTCCTTCTCGCGCAGCGCGCGCTCGCCGGCCTTGATTGTCTTCCAGTTCGCGAGGACTTCCTTCGAATTCTTGAAGGTCCGGGTGCGGCCGAACACGTGCGGGTGGCGGCGCATCAGCTTGTTCGCCTGGCTTTCGGCGATCGTGTCGAAATTAAACCGTTTCTTGCCCAGGCGCGCGTGGAAGAGCACGTGGAACAGGATGTCGCCGAGCTCGTCCTCGATCTCGTGCCAGCGGCCGCCCTTCAGCGCGTCCGCGAGCTCGGCCGACTCCTCGCGCAGGTAGGGGATCAGGGACTTGTGCGTCTGCTCGCGGTCCCAAGGGCAGCCTTTCGGGCCCAGAAGCTTGGCCACGACGGCGTCGAGTTTTCGGATGCCCTTGCTCATGATCAGGGAACGGCGATGCGCTCGGCGCCGAAGTAGGGAACCAGCGCCCGGGGGATGACGACGGAACCGTCGCTCTGCTGATTGTTCTCGAGGATCGACGCGGCCAGGCGCCCGACGGCGACGCCGGACCCGTTGAGCGTGTGCACGAGCTCGGCCGGAGACTTCGCGTCCCGCCGGAACCGCGCCGCCATGCGCCGGGACTGGAAGTCGGAGCAATCGGAGCACGACGAAATCTCGCGGTACTTGTTCTCCGACGGCATCCAGACCTCGATGTCGTAGGTTTTCTGGGAGGCGAAGCCCATGTCGCCGGTGCAGAGATGGATGACGCGGTGCGGAAGCTCGAGCGCCTCGAGCGTCGCGGCCGCGTCCTTCGTCAGCTGCTCGAGCGCAGCGAGAGAGTCTTCCGGCTTCGTGATCCAGACGAGCTCGACCTTGTCGAACTGGTGGTTGCGGATGACGCCGCGCACGTCCTTGCCGTAGGTGCCGGCCTCCTGGCGGAAGCAGGCGGTCAGCGCGGTGAGCTTCATCGGCAGCTTCTCGGCGGGGAGGATCTCCTCGCGCACCATGTTCGTGAGCACGATCTCGGAGGTCGAGATCAGGTAGAGGGTGCTGACCTTGTCGCCCTCGACGTTGACCGTCTTGTACATGTCGGCTTCGAACTTCGGAAGCTGGCTCGTGCCCTCGAGAATCTCGGGCAGCGCGAGATAGGGAGGATGAACCTCGAGGTAGCCGCTTTTCTCGTGGCGGTCGAGCAGGAAGTTGCCGAGCGCGCGCAGGAGCTTGGCGCCCGGGCCCCGCCACAGCGCGAAGCGCGAGCCCGCGAGCTTGACGCCCGTCTTCATGTCGAGCGCCCCGAGCTTCTCGCCGACGGTCTGGTGATCGAGCGGCTTGAAATCGAACTTCCGCGGCTCGCCCGAGGTCCGGACGACGGGATTCTCGGTCTCGTCCTTGCCGACCGGCACCGAGGCGTGAGGGATGT
>JAHFCD010000235.1 GCA_023249695.1 Elusimicrobiota bacterium | reverse complement strand
AATACGTTTGAGATCGTCGCCGAAGGCGACGATCCTGGCCGCCCCCCGCGGGGGCGGCCATTCCGTTGGGGGGCAATGCAGTTGAAGCCGTATTATCCGACTACTTGCTCAAGTTCCTAGCGCCCGATCCCTTGCGCGGCGTTGATTTTCTCCCTACAATTCGCAATATGACTCTTTGGAGTCGTTAGACGGCC
This sequence comes from Elusimicrobiota bacterium, assembly GCA_023249695.1. Lineage (GTDB taxonomy): Bacteria > Elusimicrobiota > Elusimicrobia > UBA1565 > UBA9628 > GWA2-66-18. The sequence continues at coordinate 4,720 of JAHFCD010000235.1, read as the reverse complement.
CGACTCGGAACTCTTCCCGGGAAGAGTCGATGGGAACCTCGTAGAGGCGACGGAAAACTTCCGCGTTCGGCCGGGAGGAAATATGAAGCTCAAGAAGCTGTTTTCGCTCGCGCTGGCCGGGCCCCTTCCGAAAAACGTGATGTCCGCCAGCCTCCAGAAGTGTTCGAAGAACGCGTCGTGCCTGTCGCTGCAGGGGTTTGATCACATGGGGTCCGGCGACATGGACTGCGGCGAATCGGAGAGCAAGTGACGGCGAAAGGGATGCCGGCGTCGATTCATCTGCTCTTCGCCGCCGGGCTCATCGGCCTGATCCTGTATTACACGCGCGCGACTTCCGTCGGAGAATCGTGGCTGAAGAGGCTCGGGCGGTTTCTCGGCTTGGCCGCGGCGAGCATGCCCTTGATCGGATTCATCGAGCTGGCGGTGTTCCGCGAGACCGATCACGACTATGGTGTCGCGTGCGGACGGATCATGGGCCTGTCGCTGCTCTGGATCGGACTGAGCAAGCTCTGGTCCGCGTTTCTGTAGCCTAGCGTCCGATAAAGGCCTTCGCGGGCGCGGCGCGCAGCGAGTCGACGATCGGCATCGGTCGCGAGGCCGCGAGCGACGGCGCGCGCGGCGCGATGAGGGAGCGAGCCTGAGTCCACGGCCCCTTGTTGCAGGACTTGGTGGAGTTGTCCCATTCCCAGGAGACCTTGCTCACGATTCCGTGGCCGGTGACCGTCGAGGAGCCCTCCTGGCACAGGTCGGCGATCTCCTCGCCGCCCGCGGTGTTCCACGCCTGAGGATAAGCGGGATTGGAGCCGGGGGTGGGGAAGGGATCGGTGATCGCCTCGAGGCACTCGTGCGACGAGGTGGCCGACAGGCCGTCGAAGCCGCCGCCGCAGCCGAAGCCGCAGTTGGGCATCACGCCGTAGAAGATGGAGGCGTTGTGGCGGGCGGATTTGAAGCCCTCGTGGTAGGCGCAGAAGGAGGAGCAGGAGCCCATGCCCTCGATCGTGATCGAGTAGCCGGCGGGGAAGTAGAGCATGTACAGGGAGTCGTCGTCGGCCTTGGGGAGCTTGCCGGCGGCGATCTGCTCGTCGAGCTCTTTCTGGAGCATCTCGTCGGTGAGCTTTTTGGCGGGGTTGCCCGGCGTGATCGTGATCGCGCCCATGAAGCGGCCGCGGCCGATGTGCTGGTTGGTGCCGGGGCGGCCGTTGACGGCGGTGAGGTTCGTGTCGTACTCGGAGAGCCAGTCCATGTAGCCGCTGTCGAGGATGTTCTCGTAGAAGGGCCCGATCTTGGTCTTGGTCTCGGCGGCGACCTTGTCGGTCCAGAACACGACGTAGACCTTGGCGTTGGAGATGACCGGTCCGCCGTAGTACTGGAGATTTTCCACGGCCTTGCCGGATTGGACCTTGACGCCCTGGACCCACTTGATGCCGTGGGGGGCGGCGTGGACGGGGGAAGCGGCGAGGGCGGCGGCGAGGAGCAGGAGAGTTTTCATGCGCCTATTATGCCACAAAGTGCCCGAAAGTCCTAGATCGCGGGGGGCCTAAAGACCTGCCAATTTGTAATGCCATTATTCGCCGAAAATATCGGCGAAACATGTAACAAAAGTGTCCTCGCCGCGAGGGGCCCGGCTGTTACACTAAAGGAATGCCCCCGGTCAGGGCCTTTTTCCTCGCGGCGCTCATCGGCGTCGCCGGTCCTCTTCGCGCCGCCGTCCTGCGCGAGGCCGGCGGGCTTGTGCAGGTGCGCGGCGCCGCCGAGGACAATTGGCGCCAGGCCGGGAAGGTCCCCAAGAAGCTCGCCGAAGGCGACGGCGTGCGCACGGGCTTCAACGCGCGCGCGCGCGTCGAGTTCGACGGCGGCGCCGTCGTCGAGGCGGCGGGGAACGCGCACTTCTCAATCGAGACGGAACGGCTGACGCGCACGGCCGTCAACGCGCTGTTCGGGACCGTGCGGCTGACGGGGTCGGCGTCGGGGCGCAAGGCCGTGTCGGTGCGCACGCCGACGTGCGTCGTGCGCGTGCGCGGCGAGCGGACCGTGCTGAAGCTGACCGTCGCGGGGGGAGGAAACGCCACCGTCGAGGTCGTCGAGGGCGCGGCCGGCGTCGAGGACAACGAAGGGGCGTCCTTGGTGCTGATGGCAGGCCAGCGCGTGGAGACGGATCTGGCGGGGCTGCACGCGCCGACCGCGGCGCCGACGCCGGTGCAGGCGCGCAAGTCGGACTTCACGGCGCTGATGCGCCGCGAGCTCGGCTTCGAGCTCGAGCGCGACGCGGCCTTTTCCGCCGCCGCGCGCGAGACGCGGCGCGCGGAGGCCGAGCTCGGCCGCGCGCTGATCGACGCCGACGGGCGGCGCGTGCGCGTCGAGGAATTCGTGGTGCGGCCCGCGGCGGACCGCCTCGCGCTCGTCGTGATGAACGGCCGCGCCGAGGGCTTGTCGTACTTCTCGTGGGACGGGACCTTCGACCGGGCCTTGCCGAGGAATCTGGAGCCGGTGATGGCCGGGCTCGCGGGGGCGGGGGCGGCGACGGCGTGGACCGTGACGGACTTCGCGACGACGCGGGCGAACGGGGACGCGTCCCTGCTCGAGCGGGGCTCGGGCGGCCATCAGGTGGACGTCAACGGGAACGCCGATCCGCTCGACGACGTCGCCGGGGGCGGGAGCGCGTTCCGGACGATCTTCGACCGTTACGGCCTGTACCTGAACGGGACGCTCAAGCGGGGATTCACCGGAGTCGCCCTGCAGACCTACTCCGACGCGGCCGCGAGCTCGACCAACGATCCCATCAGCGGGGCGGCCCTGGGCGCGGCGCTGCCCATCGTCGTGATCAACACGACCTACCCCGACGCGGGGACGGCGCGGCGGACGACGCTCGAGTCCTACAGCGACGGAACGGTTCTGACGCGCGAGTCGCTGTGGCTCGAGTTCGGCGGCGGCGTCGCGCCGCGCGCGTCGCTCGGCTCCCCGGACCGCAACGGCGAGGAGCGCGTGTCCTTCGGCGGCCGGACGATCAAGATCGTGATGCCGTCGGACGCCGCGGGCGCCACGAGGCAGACGCCGTGAGATCGTTGATCGCCGTCGTCCTGTCGTTGGCCGCCGCCTCGGCGGGCGCCATCGAGTGGACGCCGATCGGGGGACTGTCGGCTTTGGGAGGCGTGCATTTTTTCCGGGGCGACCGCGGCTCGCTCTCGGGCAACGCCGACGCGGTGTTCTCGCCCGCGATCCGGCTCGACGAGCGGTGGTCCTTGCTTCCGGCCGCGCGCTCGACCTACGAGGGGACGCGGCGCGTCAGCGACGTGCTCGGGGCGGCGACGCCGCTGTCGGCGCGCATGGCGCACAAGGCCTCGTTCAAGGCGGTGTGGGCCGATCCGGCGTCGCGCTGGCGCCTGAAGCCGGTGCTCTCGTACAAGTACTCGTTCTTGAAGGAGACGCGCGACGAGGATTGGGGGAAGGGGCTGTTCGACGAGCGGCTGTGGACGGTCGGCGGGGAGGCCGAGTTCCTGACGCGCGAGCCGCACTCGCTGCGCGTCTCGCTCGACTGGTTCGACGCTTCCTACCCGAACTACACGAGCCTGGAGTCGCAGGCGGCGCTGCAGTTCGCGGGCCGGCCGATCGCGCGCGAGCTCGTCGGCGACCGGGTGCTCGATCGAGAGGGGATGCGCGCGGGGCTCGCGTTCGATCTGCCCGCGGGCGAGCGCGTGCGCCTCGACGCGGCGCTGTCCACCGTGTGGTCTCGCTACGGGCGCCAGAAGGTCGTCAACGAGGCCGGCCAGTTCGAGGAGACCGGGCGCGAGGATTTCCTGACCGCGTTCACGGCGGCCGCGCGCATGCCCCACGAATGGAACGCGGACCTGCGCGCGCTCGGCTCGCTGACGCTGGGCGCGGGGGTGCTGGCCTCGAACCAGAACGGCTACGACGCGTCGCGTGGAAAGTTCATGTCCCGCTTTTACGATTACCGCGAGCTCTCGCTGACGCCGGCGGTCCGGCTCCTGGTCGGCGCGCCGCGCGAGCCGGTGAGCCTGGACCTGGCCCTCGGCTGGCGGCGGCGCGCGTACGCGGGGCGGCCGTCGCAGGACGCGTCCGGGAGCTACAGCGGCGCGCCGCTGACCACGATCGAGTGGAGCTTCGCGGGGACCTTGACGTACCCGATCGTCAAGCGCTTCAGCCTGGTGTTCACGCTCGAGCGCGTGAGCGCGTCGTCGAACCAGCGCTTCGAGCGGTACTATCGCTACGCGTACGAGGCCACGAGCGCGCTCGCGGGCTTCCGGTGGGACTGGTGAGAAGGGCTGCCTTCGCCGCCCTGTTGATCGCCCTCGCGGCCCGCTCCGCGCGGGCAGCGGCGATCGCCTGGAACGGCGGCGCCGCGGGCGACTGGTTCGTCGCGGCGAACTGGACGCCGGCGGCCGTGCCCGGCGCCGGCGACGCCGTGACGATCGCGTCGGGCACGGTCGTCGCGTAATCGACCGACCCCGCGCTCGGCGTCGCGTCGCTGACCTTGGGCGAGTCCGGCGTGGTTCCACCGGCGCTTCTTCAAATTTCGACGGGGCTGGCCGTGGCCGGGACCTTCCTGCTGCGCGACGGGGCCGCGCTCCAGGTTTCGACGGGCGCGTCGGTGGCGGCGGCCGACATCTCCTTGCTGAGCGGGACGAGCGTCGCCTTCCTCGTCGCGCCGACGACGGCCGGGCCCGCGCCGTTCCTGCGCTTCTACGCCTCGGGTTCGTTCAAC
>JAHFCD010000234.1 GCA_023249695.1 Elusimicrobiota bacterium | reverse complement strand
CCCTTGTCAAGGCGGCGAATCTCCAAGTTCACGGGGTTTTGAATCCGGGCGATTGAACGGCATGGCGCCTTCGGCGCCATGCCGTTCAAATAGAGATATCCTCGTTCGATTATCTTGAGATAAACCTGTCTCCCCTCCGCCGCCCGAAAACTCGCGATCGGCGCCGCTCTCGTGCTTCCAACGTTGGAAGCCCGGGAACCGGGAGGGCGAACGGTCACGGAACGGACCGGCCGTTCGTTACAAAGACCCAACGAGGCGGGGGCGGGAGAATGATAAAATCGGCGCATGGCTCGCGCTCGGCTCTGGCTTAAGATATCCGCCGTCTTCGCGGTGCTCGCCGTGCTCGGCGCGGGGACGGCCCTCGTGGCGCTCAAGGCGTTATTTCCCGAGCCCAAGGCGCGCGCCTACGTCGTCGAAGCGGCCCGCAAGCAGCTCGGCCGCGAGGTTCGCCTCACGCGCATCGACGCGGGCCTGACGGGGCTTCATCTGCAGGGCCTCGCGATCTCGGAGCGGCCGGATTTCGCCGCGGGCACCTTCCTGAGCGTGGAGACGTTCAGCCTCCGTCCGAGCTGGAAGGCGCTTCTGCGGCGCAAGTTCGTCGTCGTCTCGGCCTCGGCCGACGGCCTGAACGTGAGCGTCGTGCGCAAGGCCGACGGCGCCTTCAACTACGACACGCTGGCGTCCTCCGCGCCCGCCGGGGCGTCCGAGACGAAGCCGGCGCCGGCCGGAGAGGCTCCGGAATTCAACGCCCGGCGCCTGCGCGTCGCGCGCGGCTCCGTCTCGTACCGCGACGAGGCCGCCGGGGAGTCCTGGGCGCTGACCGGGGTGACCTTAGCGCTCGATGATTTCAGCCTCTCCGAGCCGTTCGATCTCGACGTCGCGCTGCACGCCAAGGGCCGGGCCGGCACGGGCCCCTCGGCGCGGCCCGTGGACGCCGAGCTCGCGTTCGCGGGCACGGTCCACCCCTCTCGGGGCTCCCGGGATAAGTTCCGGCTCGACGTGCGGCGCTTGAGCGTCGAGCAGGACGGCCTTAAGCTCGCCGCCAAGGGAAGCTTCACCGGCCTCGACGCGCCCGCGGCGACGCTCGACGCGACCCTGTCCGCCTCGGGCAAGACCTTGCTCGAGGCCGGCGGCGAGGTCCGCGCCTCCGCGCCGGGGGAAGGCGGCGCGCGCGTCGTGGACGCCGACCTGAAGCTCAAGACGCCCGGCCTCGACACGACCGCGATCGCGAAATGGATTCCCGCCGCCGGGCTGCCGTCCGTCTCGATCCCGGCCGCCGACGCCGTGATCGCCGGACGCTGGGCGGGGAGCTCGGCCGAGGCGAAGACGTTCCGGCTCGCCTGGCCGGGCGGGAAGATCGACGGCTCGGGCTCCGCGAAGGGGCTCGGAGGAAGCGCTCCCGCGTACGCGGGCCAGGCGAAGTTCGGCGTGGATGTTCCTGAGATTCGCGCCGGACAGTACGCCTTCATCAAGCTCCCGCCGAAGTCCTTCCTCCCCGCGATGCGCCTCGACGGCGAGGCCTCCTACGCCGGCGGCGAGCTCAAGCTCACCTCGTTCGCGGCGAAGTTCAAGCAGGGCAGCGCGTCGGCCTCGGGCGTGATCCATAAGGCCGGCTCGGCCAAGCCCGTCCCCGACCTGGCGCTGCGCTTTGCCGTGGATCTGCCCGCCATCAAGGCCTCGGACATCCCCCTGACGATCTCGGCCCTTCCCCAGGGCTTCGTCGTGCCCGCGATGCGTCTCGACGGCGGCGCGCGCGTGCGCGGCGACGACCTCGCGCTCGAGAAGGTCGCGATCAAGGGCAAGAGCGGGACCTTGGCGCTCGACGGCGTCGTGGCCAAGGCGCTGGCCGGCGCGCCCGAGCCGGCCCTGGAGATCCAGGCCGATCTCGATCTGCCCGCGCTCACCGACAAGGACCTGCCGTTTCCGGGCGTGCCGCCGGGGCTCGAGCTTCCGCCCTCGCGCTGGGACGCGGACCTGTCCTACACGCCGCGCGCGATCCGCGTGCGCAAGCTCGGCGTGAAGATCGCGAGCAACGAGATCTCCGTCGAGGGCGGCGTGTCGGACCCGTCCGGGCGCGGGGCCTTCGACCTCCTCTTCAAGTGCAAGCGCTTCGTCCTCGAGGAGCTGACGCGCCTGACGCCCGCGACGCGGGACCTCAAGCTGTCGGGCTCCGGCTTCTTCGCGTTCTCGGTCACCGGCACGAAGGAGAAGCCGGTGTTCGGAGGCAAGCTCCAGTTCAAGGACATCGGGGCGACGGTCGCCGAGCTGCCGCTGTCGGGCTTCACCGGCACGGTCTCCTTCGACGAGCGCCGCATGGACGTGCCCAATCTCCGGGGCAAGGTCGCCGACGGCTCCCTCGCGATGGACCTGACGGTCAAGGAGTACGCGAAGAATCCCGACATCCAGCTCGAGGCGACGCTTGACCGTTTCGACCTGGGCCGCTACCTGGCGGCCCAGAAGAAGCTCGACGCGGAGGCGAAATCGACGCAGGCCGCCAAGGCGGCGAAGACCGGCCGTCCCGTCGAGGAGAAGCCCGCGGCGCCGCTGCGCACGCGCGGCAAGGTGGACATCGGGGCGCTGCTCCATCCGAACGCCGCCGTCGAGAAGGTCACGGCCTCATGGGACCTGTACGGCGTGACGCCCGACATGAAGAAGCTCACCGGCGAGGCGAAGATCGGCGTCGGCGGAGGAACCCTCCACGCCGTCGGCGACATGGCCGCCTCGTCGCCGATCGTGAAGGTCCTGATCTTCCCGATCCTGATCTTCCAGAAGATCGGCCGCATCGGCGGGATCCGGCTGTTCCCGGATTTCAACGACATCACCGTCCGGAAAATCGTCGGCGACTACGCCTTCAAGGACGGGCTGATGACCTTGCGCCAGTCCGAGATGGACTCGAACGCGGCCCAGGTCTCCGCCGTCGGCACCATCGACCTTCCCGCCGAGGCCCTGAACCTGACCGTGACGGCCCAGGTCGGGAACGTGGCGCCCATCGACGTCGCCGTGACCGGCACCGTGGCCAATCCCAAGACGAGCGTCAAGCTCGGCAAGTTCCTCACCACGCCCGCCGCCCAGCTCCTCGACGGCCTGCTCCGGCGCTGAACGGCGACGCCGTTATTCTTCGAAGAAGGCGGTGATGGCGGCCGCGACTTTCTCGGCGGCTTTCTTGGCCAGGCCGGAGGCGGCGCGGCGGCGGGCCTCGCCGGCGTCGGCGCTGGCGGCGCGCTCGGAGACCTCGAAGCGCGCGAAGGCCTTGTCCTCGCGACCGTCCTTGAGGGTCACCGTCGCGGTCCCCCGCGACCACTTCCAGCGCTCGTCGCCGCCGGTGACGGCCTGGGCGCCGGAGCCGGACTCGACGATGACGTCGCCCTTGTCCCCGGGGCTGCCGCGCTTGGCCATCAGGCCCGACGCGACGAGGCCGGTCACGATGCCGGTCTCGAGCTCCGCGGCGTGGTCGCCCGTCGCGATGACGACGACGTCGAGGCTGGAGAGCGCCTTCGCGGCCGCCGCCTTCGCGGCCGCGGCGTCCACGCTCGCCGCCAGCGCGCCTCCGCCCAGGATGCGCCGGTCGTTTTCGAGCTCGAGGCGGCCCCGGAGCAGGGCGGTGAGCCTCACCCCGGCCTTGGCGCGCTCGAACTTGTCGGCGGCGCCGTCGAGGTTCGCCTTCCATTGCAGGGCGTCCGCGTCGAGCGCCTGCGTCTTCTCGGTGACGGCGGCCATGGCTTTGCCCTTATGGAGGACCGCGAACGTGTAGTAGCGGGCGGTGGCGCCGTCCTTCCAGCGCTCGACGATTTCGACGCCCTCGAGCATCTTCTTCGACGTGGTGCGGATGTTGAGCGCGACCTGCTGGGAGAAGGTCGTCGTCGTCTTTCCTCCGGCTTTGACGTTGGTCTCGCTCTCATCGAGCAAGGTGTCCGCGGTGATGGCGCTGGAGAAGACGCGGGAGACCTCGCCCCGCGCCCGGTCGGCGGCGCCTTCCTCGTCGTCGGCGCTCCCGACGCCCGTCACGTACTGCGAACGCGGCCAGCGCGGGCTTTCACCCTCGACCCAGCTCGGGCGGGGGCCGCTGGAGGCCGCCTTGACTCCTCCGCCGGCGCAGCCCGAGAGCGTCGACGCGGCGGCGAGGGTCGCAAGGAGAAGAACGAGATGGATCGGTTTCATAGGGCGGTCCTGTCGTGGAGGTAGGTTCGCCGTCCTTTGAGGATGACGACGTCTTTGAAGGTCTGCGTGGAGAGCGCCGCGCCGGTCGGCCCCAGATACTTGACGAGCACGTCGTGCTTTCCGGGGGGCAGGCGCAGGCGCGCGACGCGGATTTGCGCGGGCAAGGTCGCCCAGGCGCGCGTGTCGGCGAACTCGGTCGCGGCCGACGTGGCGGCGCCGCCGGCCTGGGCGAGGAGGTGCTGCCAGGAGTTTTTCCCGTACTTCTTGGCGACCTCGTCGGAGGCGGCCTTGGCCACGATGAACTTGATCGCGGCGCGCGCGATCGCGCGCGTGCGGATCAGCGCCTGGGCCTCCTCGAGGTCCTTGCGGGCGATCGCGGAGAGGTCCTGCGCGAGCTCGGTCGGGGCGCTCACGCCGTCGGCCTCGACGGCCGAGCCGGCGATCAGAAACGGGTCCTGGACGTAGTCCGGAAAGGCGACGGTGATGGACTTGCCGAGCAGGCCTCCGCGGATCGCGTTCTTGGCCCGGGCGGACTCGGCCTCGTCGTCTTTGGAGGCGTCGAGCGCGATCGCGGCGTCGCGCCAGGCCACGGAGAACGATTTGCTCACCTTGCGGGGCGCGACGCCGTTGTAGTGGAGGAAGACGAGCTCGCCGCTGCCGTTCTTGGCTCCGACGGGCTCGAGGGACGGGGCCGGCGTGCCGTAGGCCGACGCGTAGAGCTCGTAGGCCTTGCGCGACTTCTGACGCGCGATGCGCGCG